>NZ_JAXCMJ010000026.1:0-50053 GCF_038084995.1 Sphingomonas sp. 2378 | reverse complement strand
TCGCATGCAACGCCGCGCGCGGGATGCGCTGATCGACAGCCAAATGTGAGGCCTTCGTTCCGGTTGATCCCATCTACGGTAATGAGCGGACGCTTACGGTCAGGCCGTTACTGTCCTCCGCAGGCTCCCAAAGCGCTGCCATCGCGGCGAGCGTCAAAAGAATGTACAACCCCTTATTGGCTATCAACTATCATTCGCAATAAGAGGGTTGATAGTGACGGGCAAATGAAAATGCGAATAAATCGCATTGGTATTATTTTTGGGGTGGAATATATTTGAGGCGCATTGTGGAGTGGCTAAGGACCCGAATGGGTGCACAAAACGGCGGAAGGGTACGCGGAGCGGCGAGGCGCCCGTGCAATCATCGACGCCGTCGCGCCTTGCCCGTAGCGTGTTGGAGCTGCGCCTGGTTTCGGCAGGGCGATTCAGTTTTTCCTGACATTCACAGGCCTGGTGATCCGGCTTCGGCTCAGCCCAGGATGCTCTGGCCCATTTCCAACCGCTTGCCGCTGGTCACGATGACGCGGTCGCCCAGTTTCGTCGCGGCGAACAGCTTGCGCGCGAAGCCGAACGGTACGCCGATACAGCCATGGGTCGCATTGCCATAGCGAACGTCGCTGGCGTGGATGGCGACCCCGTCATTGGTCAGCCGCAGCATATAGGGCATCGGGGCGTCGTAGAGGTTGGAGACATGGTCCGCATCCTTCTGAAGGATCGGGAACACGCCGAGCGGGGTCGGCATATTGTCAGCGCCGAAGATCATCGCCGCCGCACCGATCTCATGGCCGTCGCGGAAGATCGATACGACCTGCGCTGCCAGATCGACGGTGATGACCACCGGACCCTGCGGCGCGCCGCTTTCGTCCCAGACGAATTCGCCGTGATGCAGCGGCTTGTCGATCGGCAGGATGTGGCGGACGACGAAGGGAGCGGGTGTCGGGCTGGGTGTCGGCGACGGAGCGGTGGGCGCCGGCACGGCACTGGCCCTGGCGGCGACCGGGCCGCTGGGCGCGGTATTGGGCCGAGCGGCGTGGCGCGACAGCATCACGCCACCGCCCACCGCACCCAGGAGGATGGCGCCCGCGAGAAGTTGCAAGGGTCGCATCGATGCCATCCTAGGGCCAATCGACATTCATGCTACTCCTTTTTCTCTCTTTCCTGGATAGGAGAGAGAGTCAGCGGAGCTTGCCAGCGTGTTGGCTAGCGCAGCTTGAGTGAGGGGTTGAGCGAGCCGAAGGCTCGCACGCGCTCCGCGCGCACCGCTCACCCAGCTCCGACTGGGTTCAGGAGCTATTGGTCGACTTGCGTAAGGGGCGTCGGATTGATTCATTAGCAGCTAAGGCGCCGCTGATGAGTGACCTGTTCTGGCTGACGGATGAGCCGACGCGCCGGATCGAGCCATATTTTCCGTTGTCGCAGGGTGTGCCGCGCGTGGATGATCGGCGGATCGTGAGCGGCGTACGGTCCGCTCAAGACGATCTACAATCGGTTCATCCGCTGGAGCCGGATGGGGGTGTTCAACCGCATCTTTGCGGGGCTGGTGGCCGAGGCCGAGCCAGCAGACCAGCTGATGATCGACACCACCCACCTGAAGGCGCATCGGACAGCGGCCAGCCTGCTCAAAAAAGGGGTTCGAGCGATGCTCTCGATGTATCGGGCGTGCCAAGGGCGGTCTGAACTCCAAGCGGCACGCCGTTTGTGATGATCGTGGCCGCCCGCACGTCACGCTCCTTACCGAAGGGCAGATGAGCGACTACAAGAACGCTATCCTCATGTTCGAGGCGATGCCGGCCGCTCCGGTGCTACTCGCCGATCGCAGCTACGACGCCGACTGGTCCCGCCAGGCGCGCGGTGTACGCGGCACCGCTGCCTGTATCCCGTCACGCGAAGGTCGAAAATGCCGATCCCGCATGACGCCCTCCTCTACCGGCGCCGCCACAGGATCGAGGACATGTTGGCCGCCTCAGGAGCCTGCCCCGGCGAAGGCCGAGGACTGGCGAAGCATCCACACCCGCCATCGCCCTCGCCGCATCCGTCATCTTCTGGATCAATCGATGAATCTTGAGCCCAGCGCCTCCGCCTCATCCTGGCGAAGCTGGCCGCGCTGGCGCATACGGATGGGATGGTTCTCCTGATGGGGTGGATGAACCCGAGATACGCCGCGAACGTCCGACCGACGCCGCCGATCCGATCAATGTCCTGCCCGATCCTATCAAGGTGAGGCGGGGGGTGGTGCATCTGGAGCACGGCGGAGCTAAGGTTCCTTCCATGACGACGCTGTCCGACCTCGCCGAGCTGATAGAGCGCCACTGGTTCGTCCATGGTCGCGAAACCCCGATCCCGGGCCTGCTCATCACCCGTGCGGAGGAGCCGACCGGCATCATCCGATCGGTCTATAGGCCATCCTTCTGCCTCGTCGTGCAAGGTGCGAAGACGTCGGTCCTGGGGTCCACGCCCTATCATTATGCCCAAGGCCAGTGCTTGCTCGCTTCGGTCGACCTGCCGGTCACATCGCGCATCGTGCGGGCGAGCACGGCAGAGCCCTATCTCGCCCTATCGCTCGCGATCGAGCCCGCGAGCGTGGCCGAACTGGTCGCGGAGCAGGCCGGGCTGCAAGGCTCGGGCGCTGCCTTCAACGCGCTGTCGACCAGTGATCATGACCCGGCGTTGCGCGATCCTCTCAGGCGGTTACTCGAGCTGCTCGACCATCCGGCGGATCGGGCGGTGCTCGCCCCGCTGATCCGGCGTGAGATTGTGTGGCGGCTGCTCGGTGGGACGCTCGGACCGGCGCTGCGCCAGATGGGCCTTGTCGACACCCATGCCGCACGGATCGGGCGCGCGACGGCGTTCATCCGAGACCATTATGCGGAGACGTTGCGGGTGGCGGACCTCGCCGCGCTGGCGGGTATGAGCGTCCCCGGCTTCCACCGCCACTTCAAGGCGGTGACCACGATGACGCCGGTGCAGTTCCAGAAGCAGGTGCGGTTGCAGGAGGCGCGCCGCCGCCTGGTTGCCGCCCAGGATGTCGCGCGGGTCGGCTTTGCGATCGGCTATGAAAGCCTGTCACAGTTCAGCCGCGACTATCGCCGCCTTTTTGGCGTGCCACCCGGCCGCGATGCGGCGGCCCTTCGCGCGCTATTGGTGCCGGAGCCGACTTTGCCCTAATACTTGACTCGGTCAACAAACATGGTCCAGCATGGTGATCATGGAAGATGCAGACATCACCGCCATCCGTCGCTTCAACCGCTTCTATACCCAGACGATCGGCGCGCTCGACGCGCATTTCCTGGGCACCGAGGCGAGCCTGCCCGAAGCGCGGCTGTTGTTCGAGATCGCCACGCGCGAGCCGGTGACCGCAACCGTGTTGCAGGACGCCCTCGGCATGGATGCGGGCTATCTCAGCCGCCTGGTCGCGCGTTTCGAGAAACGCGGCTGGATCGTGCGCGAGCGGCGGGAGGACGACGCCCGCGCACGGGACCTGCGGCTGACCGAGCCGGGGCAGGCGGCCTTCGCGGTCGTCGACCAGCGGCAAAGCAGCGCGGTCGGCGACCTGCTCGGCACCGTGGAAGGTCAGGCGCGGCGCGATCTGATCGAGGCGTTGACGCGCGCTCGGCTGCTGCTCGACCCATTATCAGGCGGACCGTTCGTCATCCGCCCTTTCCGCACCGGCGAACCCGCACTGATCGCCGCCCGCCAGTCGGTGCTCTATGCCGAGAGCCATGGCTGGGGCCGCGAACTGGAGACGATCGAGAGCGAGGTGACGGCGACCTTTCTGCGTGACTTCGATCCGGCGCGCGAGCAATGCTGGATCGCCGAGATCGACGGCGTGATGGCGGGCGCGGTGTTCGTCACCGACGAAGGGGAGGGGATCGCACGGCTGCGCTTGCTCCATGTCGAGCCCTTTGCCCGCCGCCGGGGTATCGGCGATGCACTGGTCGAGCGCTGCGTCAGCTTCGCGCGGAAAACCGGCTACCGCGCATTGGTGCTGTGGACCCACACGGTGCTGGAGTCCGCGCGCCGCATCTATGCCGCGCACGGCTTCGTGTGTGTCGAGACGGCGATGCACGAAAGGTTCGGCGTTCCGCTTCAGGGGGAAACGTGGCGACTGGAACTGACGGCATGAGCAGTGGCCTGACCATCCGCCTAGCGACCGAAGCCGACCTAGGGGCGCTCCGCCAATTGATGACGCTGTCGATCGATCGCGGGCAGGCCGCGGTGCTCACCCCCAGGCAGATCGTGGCCAGCAGGGCGGTGATGGGGCTCGACACCCAATTGGTGCGCGACAGCACCTATTTCGTCGTCGAGGACCATGGGGTGCCAGTCGGCTGTGGCGGCTGGAGCCGGCGCGCGACGCTCTATGGCGGCGACCATAGCACCGACCTGCGCGACCCGGCGCTGCTCGATCCGGCCAAGGACGCCGCGCGCATCCGGGCCATGTATACGCACCCGGATCACGTCCGGCGCGGGATCGGCCGGATGATCCTTCACGCTTGCGAAAAGGCCGCGCAGGGCGAAGGCTTCGCCGCCGTCGAACTGATGGGAACGGTCGGCGGCGTGCTGCTCTATACGGCCTGCGGTTACGAGCCGGTCGAACGCGCTGATACGGAGGTCGACGGGGTGGTCGTGCCGCTGACCCGCATGCGCAAGCGGCTGCGTGATATGGCCTAGCGGGCCGGCGGCGAAAATTCCGGATGAGCACGTCGCACTGGCCATCGCTGTCTCGTCGTGGCGTCGGAACCCAGGGAGACCGACCATGACACCTGTGTCGCGAACCGGCACGCTCTGGTGCCCGAAGCGATCAAGGCTATGATGGCGCTGGAGCAGAGCTTCATGACGAGTGGGCTCGATCACAGTCTGCTGGAACTGGTGAAGTACCGCGTGTCGTAGATCAACGACTGTGCCTTCTGCCTGCGCATGCACTCGACCGATCTGCGCCGTCATGGCGAAAGCGAGCTGCGGCTGTACATGCTGAGCGCATGGCGGGAATCGACGCTCTATTCGGATCGCGAGCGGGCGGCGCTTGGCTGGGCGGAGGCGTTGACGCACTTGCCCTGTCGGACCTGCTGGCGGAGGACGTCGCGATCCATTCCGGCGGCGGCGGTCGTGTGATGGGGTCCCACAATATCGTTCGGGGTCTGGCAAAGGCGCGACGGCTGTTCGCAGAGCTACGTCGCGAGTATCCCAACGCGCCAGCAGAAGTGATCCGCTTCGCGAGAGTGATCCGCTTCGCGACGATCGACGGGCTGCCCGGCTATGTCAGCCGTGGGGGCGGCGACGGATCGCGGTGATCTATATCGTCCGCAATCCAGACAAACTGGCCCACGTCGCGGCGGCTCTTCAGGCCGGCCGAGCTGCCGCACGGGGCTGACGCCGGAGCGCCAGCAGCATCACGAGTGCTGCCGCCGCCATCGCCGCACCGGCCAGCGACACGACCGGCAGTCCCATTCCGGCACCGATCACACCTCCGCCTAGGGCCGCCCCAAAGGCGTTGCCGAGGTTGAACGCGCCGATATTCATCGCGGAGGCGAGATTCGGCGCGTCGAAAGCCGCGTCCATCACCCGCATCTGCAACGGCGGCACGATCGCGAAGCTGGCGATGCCCCAGATCAGGATGGCCACGGCGACGGCCCATGGCCATTGCATCACGCCCGCAAACACGACCAGCACCGTGGAGAGAACCGCGAAGCTGCCGATCAGCGTCCGCTCGATCGACCGATCGGCCAGTCGGCCGCCCAGCGTATTTCCGATCGTCAGCCCGATGCCGTAGAGCATCAGCATGGCTGTCACGAAGCCGGTCGATGCGTGCGTCTCCTCCCGCAGGATCGGGACGATATAGGTGAAGACGGTGAACATCGCGCTGGCCCCCACCACGGTCAGCGCCAGCGCCATCACCACCGGCCCGCGCGTCAGCACCCGCAGTTCGGCGCGCATGTCGCCGCCCTTGGTGGCAGGAAGCGGCGGTAGAGCGAGCCGCAGCGACAGCATGGCGACCGCGCCCACGCCCGCGATCCCGGCGAAGGCGGTACGCCAACCGATCGCCTCGCTGACCCAGGTCGCCGCCGGTACGCCGCCGATCGTGGCGACGGTCAACCCGGTGAACATCGCCGCCACCGCGCCCGCCCGCTTGTCCGGCGGCACGAGGCTGGCGGCAACCACCGAGCCGACGCCGAAGAAGGCGCCATGGTTGAACGAGGTGACGACCCGCGCCGCCATCAGCATCCAGTATCCGCCCGCCACTGCCGACAGCGCGTTGCCGAGCGTGAAGATGCCCATCAACGCGATCAGCAGTATCCGCCGGTCGATCCGCCCGGTGGTGAGCGTCATGAGCGGTGCGCCGATCAGCACGCCCATCGCATAGGCGCTGACCAGCAGCCCGGCGGCGGGGATCGACACATGCAGGTCGGCCGCGATCACCGGCAACATGCCCATCGGCGCGAACTCGGTCACGCCGATGCCAAAGGCACCGACCGCCAGCGCGAGCAATCCGAGGTTGAACTTCATGATCGTGGCTCCCGTCAAACCATCGATGGCGCGAGGCGGGCAAAACCCTCCTGCTGCCGATAGGGCGTGTGCGGATAGGGCGACAGCACGTCGCTCGCCGCATCGAGCGCGGCCACCTGCTCGGGCGACAGCGCCCAGCCGACCGCACCCAGATTGTCGCGCAACTGCGCCTCGTCGCGCGCGCCGATTATGACCGACGCCACGGTCGGCCGCCGCAGCAGCCAATTGATCGCGACCTGGGGCACGGTCTTGCCCGTCTCGGCCGCCACCGCCTCCAGCGCATCGACGACGCGGTAGAGATGCTCGGCCTCGACCGGCGGCGCGAACTGGGCGGTTTCGTGGAGGCGGCTCCCCGCCGGGATCGGCCGCCCGCGCCCGATCTTGCCGGTCAGCCGCCCCCAGCCGAGCGGGCTCCAGACCAGCGCGCCAACACCCTGGTCCGCCGCCAGCGGCATGAGGTCCCATTCATACGCACGGCCGATCAGCGAGTAATAGACCTGATGCGCGACGAGGCGCGGCCAGCCATGTCGGTCGGCGAGCGCTTGCGCCTTCATGATCTGCCAGCCGGGATAGCTGGAGACGCCGGCGTAACGCACCTTGCCGTCGGCGATCAGCCGGTCGAGCGTGCCCATCACCTCCTCGGTCGGCGTTGACGCGTCGAAGGCGTGAAGCTGAAGCAGGTCGATCCGGTCGGTGCCAAGCCGCCGCAATGCCGCCTCGACCGCGCCGATCAGCCGCGCCCGCGACGCGCCCCAGTCCTGCGGACCGTCACCCATCGGCAGGCCGGTCTTGGTCGAGATCAGGACGGCATCGCGCCGCCCCTTGATTGCTTCGCCCAGCACCTGTTCCGATGCGCCGTCCGAATAGACGTCGGCGGTGTCGAACAGCGTGACTCCGGCGTCGAGGCAGATGTCGACCAGCCGCCGCGCCTCGCTGGCGTCACTTGTGCCCCAGGCGCTGAACAGCGGTCCCTTGCCACCGAAAGTCCCCGCGCCGAACGACAGCACTGGAACGCGCAGGCCGGACGATCCCAATTGCCTATATTCCATAACACCTCCTTTGCGAATGTCATTGTCAGACGCATAGATGGCCGGTGAAGGAGCACGGCGGAACCGCCCGCCGGTGCAAAGGATCTATGCCTTGGACGCAAAGATAATCGGCAACGACGATCGGGCCCGCTCCCTTGCCCTTTTCGCCAGCGTTGTGGAGGAGGGCAGCTTCTCCGCCGCCGGCCGCACGCTCGGGCTGACGCCATCGGCGGTGGCGCGGGCGATCGACCGGATCGAGGCGCGGCTGGGCGTCCGGCTGCTGCTCCGGTCAACCCGCGCGTTGACGCTGACCGCCGAGGGGCAGGCCTATCTGCTCGCAGCCCGGCGTATCCTCGCCGATCTCGACGATGCCGAGCAGCAGATCGCCGACCAGGGCGCACCGCGCGGACGGCTGCGGATCAGTGCGGCGCTGGCGCACGGCCGGTTGTGCGTCGTCCCGCTGCTCGGTGACTTCGCGCGCGCCTATCCGCACATCCTGATCGATATCGCGCTGACCGACACGCTGGTCGACATCGCTGGCGGACAGGCCGATGTCGCGATCCGCTTCGGCCCGCTTGCCGACAGCGGACTCACCGCGCGAAAACTGTCCGTGGCCCGGCGGGTGATCGTGGCGTCCCCCGATTATCTGGCGCGGGCTGGCACGCCCAGGGTTCCGGAGGACCTGCACGCCCATAACTGCCTCAACTTCAACTTTCGCCGCGCCGAGCCGATCTGGCCGTTCCGCCGTGACGGAAAGGATTTCACACTGTCGGTCGACGGCGGCATCGTCGCCAACAATGGCGAGACGCTAGGCCATCTCGCCGCCGCGGGCGTCGGCATCACCCGCGTCGGCCGCTTCAGCGTCGCGGCGGAGATTGCGGATGGACGGCTCGTCCCGCTCTTGGAGGAATATAATCCCGGCGACGTCGAGCTGATCCACGCCGTCTTCGTCGGCGGCTCCACCACCCCGGCACGCGTGCGGGTGTTCGTTGACTTTCTTGTCGAACGGCTAGGCAGCCCAGTCGGGTGACCGGCTTGATACCGCCGACCGCAGGAAGGCGGAGAGCCGATCATCGTCGCTCATCGCGACATTGAAGCGCAGATGATCGCGCCAGCCACCGCTGGTACTGAACACCGGGCCCGGTGCCAGCACGATACTCTCGGCGAGGGCGCGGCGCGCAAGGTCGACGGCGTCGACACCGTCCGGCAAGCGCGCCCATAGGAACAGGCCAGATGAAGGCTCCATCCACGGCTCGATACCGACCGCGCGCAGTCGTTTGGCGACTTTGGCGGTGGCCCGGGCCAGTCGGGTACGGACACCGTCGACGTGACGCCGATAGCTACCATCGGTCAGCACCGCATGGAGTAGGTTGGCGGCGAGCGGACTGCCCGCCATCGACGTCGCGATTCGCAGGTCGGCCAGCCCATCGATCCAGTCGGGCCGCGCCGCGATATGGCCACAGCGCACCGCTGCCGACAGCGATTTCGAGAAGCTGCCGATGCGGATCGTCCGGTCGAGCCCGTCGAAAGCCGCCAGCCGTGGCGACGGCGTGTGCTCGAAGTCGGCGAAGATATCGTCCTCGACGACGACCATGTCATGCGCCTCGGCGATCTTGAGCAGCCGGTGTGCGGTGGCGGCGGCGAGCGACGCGCCGGTTGGGTTATGGATGCCCGAGTTCGTCAGATAGAAGCGCGGCCGATGCGTTGCGGCGGCCTCGGCGAAGGCGGTGACGTCCGGCCCGGTGGGTGTCATCGGCACACCGACCACATTGGCCCGGTGTGCCCGCAGAAGCGCGAGGAAGTTGAAGTAGCACGGGTCGTCGACCAGCACGGTATCACCGGGCTGAAGCAGAAACCGGCACACGAGATCGAGCGCATGGGTGCCGCTGTCGGTCAGCAGGATCTGGTCGGGGCCGGCTTCAATCCCCTGATCCGCCATCCGCCTCGCCAGCAATGCCCGGAGTGGGGGCGAACCCAAGGGGGACGCATAGCCCGCCAGTGTGCCGTTCTCATCGGATCGCGCCGCCCCGCGCATCGCCTTGCGGAGGGCATCGCCCGCCAGCCAGTCGTCGGGCAGCCAGCCGCATCCCGGCATCAATTCATGGCGCCGCTCGCCCAGCGACTGGCGCAGCATCCAGAGTGGATCGACCTCGCGCTCCTTCGTGCTGGCCAGCCGATCCAACGCCAGCGGGGCCAAGGGAGCGGCGACATAAAAGCCGGATCCCGGTCGCGAGCGAATGACGCCTTCGGCCGCGAGGCGGTCATAGGCCTCGACCACCGTCGAGCGGGCGACGCCGCTTGTCTCGGCCATGGCGCGGATCGACGGCAGCCGTCCGCCCGGCGTCAGCGTGCGGGCGTCGATCCGGTCACGGATCGCGCGGACCACCATGCCGGTCCGGGTTTCGTCGGGCGCGCTAGCCATCGTACTGCCAATCTCATCAATACAGTTCGGCATGATCGTACCGATGTGTATCTGTCGTTGCCAGTCGTCGCGCGATAGTACGAGCTAACATCAACAGGAGATGACCGTGACCCGCCCATTCCGCCTCGTCGACGTATTCGGCACCGATCCGCTGACCGGCAATCCCTTGGCCGTCATCGCCGATGCCGATGGCCTGACGACGGACGAGATGCAGGCGATCGCGAGCTGGCTGAATTTTTCGGAGACGACCTTCCTGCTGCCGCCGACCGATCCATCGGCCGACTATCGCGTGCGCATCTTCACCATGGCGCACGAACTGCCCTTCGCCGGGCACCCGACCTTGGGCAGCGCCCATGCGTGGGCGGAAGCGGGCGGACAGCCGAAGCAGGACGGCGTGATCGTGCAGGAATGCGGCGTCGGGCTGGTGACCATCCGGCGCGATGGCGACCAGCTTGCTTTTGCCGCCCCACCGCTGCTGCGCGGCGGCACGCCAACCGAGGCGGAGATTGCACAGGTTGCTGATCTGCTGCGGATCGACCGTACGGCAATCGTCGATGCCGCCTGGGCCGACAACGGCCCCGGTTGGATCGCGGTCATGCTGGAGTCGGCGGAGGCGGTGCTGGCGGTCGAGCCGGCGCGGCACCACCCCGAGCATATCGACATCGGCATCGTCGGACCGCATGCGCCCGGCAGCGAGGTCGCGTTTGAACTGCGCGCGCTCTTCACCGACGCGCATGGCGGGCTGATCGAGGACCCGGTGACCGGCAGCCTCAACGCATCCGTCGGCCAGTGGTTGTTCGCCAGCGGTCGGGCCAGTGGCAGCTATCTCGCCGCGCAGGGCACGCGCCTCGGACGGAGCGGGCGTATCCATGTCTCGCAGGATGAGACCGGCCAGGTTTGGGTCGCCGGTGCGACGCGGACTTTGTTCTCCGGGCGGACGCAAGGGTGATGCAGGTCGCGGTCCTGACCTTCGACGGCTTCAACGAACTGGATTCGTTCGTGGCCGCCGCGATCATCAACCGGCTGCGCCCGCATGGCTGGGCCGCGCACATCACCGCACCGACCGAGACGGTGACGTCGTTGAACGGCGTCACCGTCCATCGCCAACGGCCGCTCGAATTTCTCGAGGAGGCGGATGCGGTGCTGATCGGCAGCGGTGTCCGCACGCGGGAGATCGCCGACGATCCGGCGATGCTCGCCCGGGTTCGCCTCGATCCAACGCAGCAATTGATCGCGGCGCAATGTTCGGGGACGCTGTTGTTAGCCAGGCTCGGCCTGATCGGCGACCTGACCGCGTGCACCGACCTCACCACCAAGCCATGGGTGGTGGAGGCCGGTGTCACCGTCATCGACACACCGTTCGCCGCTCATGGCAATGTCGCGACGGCGGGCGGTTGTCTTGCCGCGCCCTATCTCGCCGCATGGCTGATCGCGCGCGGAGGCGAGCCCGAACTGGCACGAGAGGCACTTCGTTACGTCGCGCCGGTCGGCGAGAAGGCGCGCTTCGTCGACCATGCCATGGCGGTCGTCGCGGGCGAGTTGGCGTTCGCCTGACCCGCCCGCGCGCTCAGTTCGTTGAGAGCCGTCTTGAGCTTTACGCCTGTTGGCCTTCCCAGCCTTCCAGGACGATCTTGCCCCGCGTGGTGGCGCTCTCGATCCGGCGGTGCGCCTCGATCAGGTTGGCGGCATTGATCGGCGAGAGCGTGTCGGTCGCCGTGGTGCGAATGCGCCCCTCGTCCACCAGTTCGGCCACCACGTCCAACAGTCGCCCCTGCTCGCCGACGTCCGGTGTGTCGAAGAGCGACCGCGTGAACATCAGTTCCCAATGGACCGACACCGCCTTGCGCTTGAAGGCGACGATGTCGAAGCTGGCGGGATCGTCGATCAGCGCGAAGCGCCCCTGCGGCGCGATCAGCTCGGCGATGTCGGCCAGATGGCGATCGGTATGGGTGGTCGAGAAGACGAAGGCGGGCGCGCCGATCTCCAGCGCGGCGATCTGCGGTGCCATCGGCCGGGAATGATCGATGACATGATGCGCGCCGAGGTCGCGCACCCAGCCTTCCGTCTCGGCGCGCGAGGCGGTGGCGATCACGGTCAGGTCGGTGCGGGCCCGCGCGATCTGGATCGCCGCGGAACCGACGCCGCCCGCGCCGCCGATGATCAGGATGGCACGGGCGCCGCCGGCCGGCTGGTCGTCGACCTTCAATCGGTCGAACAGGGTTTCCCACGCCGTGATGGCCGTCAGCGGCAACGCCGCCGCCTCGGCGAAGCCGATGCTGCGGGGGCGATGGCCGACGATCCGCTCGTCGACCAGCTGATATTCGGCATTGCTGCCGTCGCGCATCAGGTCGCCCGCATAGAAGACCTCGTCACCCATCTTGAAGCGGGTGGCCTCCGGGCCGACCGCCTCGACTACGCCCGCTGCGTCCCAGCCGAGGATGCGCTCGTCCCGCCCGTCGAATGGCGCGGCGCCAGTGCGAACCTTCGCGTCGACCGGGTTCACCGAGATGGCCCGAACCGCGACCAGAATGTCGCGCCCGGTCGGAACGGGTCGTGGCATTTCGACCTCGACAAGGGCTTCGTCCCGGTCAATCGGGCCGGGCTGGCGATAGGCTATGGCGCGCATGGGTCTTGCTCCTTCTGCTGACGCACGCGAGATAGGGACGGTGTCAGCTTATGTCGTAGGCACAAAAAACGCCCATAGTGTTGAAAAGGATACCGCCCCGATGGCGAAAGCCCGTCACTGCCGCCTCGATTGTACCCCGGGCTGCGCCGTCGAGGCGGCGGTGAGCCTGATCGACGGCAAGTGGAAGGCGGTGATCCTCTACCATCTGCAGGACGGACGCACGCGCTTCAATGAGTTGCGCCGCCGTGCCGGGGACGTGACGCCGCGCATGCTGACCAATCAGTTGCGCGAGTTGGAAGCCGATGGCCTGATCGAGCGCGAGGTCTTCGCCCAAGTGCCGCCCCGCGTCGAATACAGCCTATCGGACCGTGGCCGATCATTGTCGCCGATCATCGCAGCGCTGAAGGACTGGGGCGACGCGAACATGGATCTCTTTGCACGGCGGTAATCATTCGGCCGATGCGCTGACTGACTTTGCTGACACCGCGTGAACTTCCCCCAACGCGGTGAGCGTCTTGTTCGACCGGGAAGGGCGACCCGATCCTACCCCCGCGTCCCCGCGATATAGCGCGAGACATTGTCGGCCAGGACGTTCAACGGCACATTGCCCCCGTCCACCACGGCCTGGTCGAAATCACGCAGGTCGTAGCGGGGGCCGAGCGCCGCCTTGGCACGGGCGCGTTGGGCCACGATTTCGGCGCGGCCGACCTCATAGCCGCAGGCCTGACCCGGCCACGCGCAATAGCGGTCCACCTCGCTCACCGCATTGCTGCGGGGCAGGCCGGTGGCGGCGATGAACTCGGTCAGCGCCTGGTCGCGCGACCAGCCGATGGCGTGGATGCCGGTATCGACGATCAGCCGCACCGCCCGCCAGGCCAGCCCCATCAGATACCCCAACCGCCCGGCCGGATCGTCGGCATACATGCCCAGTTCATCCGCGAGTTGCTCGGCATAGAGCGCCCAGCCCTCCGAATAGGCGTTGAAAGCCAGAATCGAGCGGATGAGCGGCAAGGCCTGCGCATATTCGCCTTGCCAGACATGGCCCGGAATCCCTTCGTGATAGACCAGGTCGGGGATGGTCACACGGTTGTGGATGGTCGGGTCCCCCAGATTGACCCAGACCTTGCCCGGCTCTCGCGCGTCGATCGTGCCGGGTCCGCCATAGGCCGCCGGAGCCCCCGCTTCCTGGGCGAGCGGCATGCGACGGATCTCCAGATGCCCGCGCGCCAGGCGGCGGAACGCATCGGGCAGGCGGGGCCGGATCGCGTCGATCCGCGCCTGCATATAGGCGACGATCTGCTTACGCCCCTCGTCATTGTCGGGAAAGCCGATGCCCGGCCGACGCTGATAGGCAATGGCGCGCTCTGCGACGCTGCCCTGGGTCAGGCCTTCCTTGCGCAGGATCGCGTCCATTTGCGCCTGAAGATCGGCCAGGCGCGCGCGACCCATCTGGTGGAGCTCGGTCGGACTGCGGCGGATGGTCGTGCTCGCACGCAAGCCCCAGTCGTACCATTCGGGACCATGGGGGCGGCTGCCCATTCCTGCGGCATCGGTCGCGACCGCGCGCTGGGCGCGCAACTCGGCCAGCTGTCGCTCCAGCGCGGGCAGGATGCCCGAGCGCACGATCCGCGTCGCGCGAGCCGTCCAGTCGCCGGGGATCGCCCGTGTCTTGCGCGCCAGAGGCCCCACCAGCGGGCCGTCGGCATTCGCCGCCTCGGCGATGGTGCGGGTCATGCCGGTGATCGTCTTGTCGAGCAGGAAGGCGGGCGGAACCAGCCCCTGTTCGCGCGCTTGGCGGATACGCACCGTCTCGCCGTCCAATTGCGCTGCCATGGCGGCCAGGCGGGCGAGATAGGCCTCGGCATCGGCGGCATTGCGCACAGGCTGGTCGCCGTCCAGCATCTGCGGCACGTCGAGCCACGCGCCGACATTTTGGATGACGCCATAGGGCGTGTTGCGCCAGTCGCCGATGGTCGCAACGCCGTAAGGCAGCGCCATGCCGTCGAGCGCGGTCCGGAAGGCGGTTTCGACCACCGCGATGCTGGTCGCGGTCGAGGAGTCCAGCCCCGTACGGGGCAATCGCGCCAGTTCCTTCCGGCTTTGGGTCAGGAAACGCTGGCGTGCGGCCAGCCCAGCGGGCGAGCGATCCTCCAATCGCCGCCGGAGATCGGCCTGCGCGCCTTCGTCCACCCCCAGCGACGTCGCCCGCTCCGGGATCAATGGCAGTAGGCCCTGCGCGATCCGGTCGAGCAGCGCGGTGGCATTCGTGGGCGGCACTGCCCCATGCAGGGCGGTCGCGGCGGTCAGGGCGGTGGCGCCGGCCAGGGTGTCGCGGCGCGAGAAAAGCTGGGTCATGCGATAGTGATGACCAGCCGTCCCGCTCCCGTCAAATGCTCGTGACCGCTCAGGCATTCTTCCCTTTTGTCGAGCGTAAGGTGAAGGGAACTCAACATGCTCGGTGGCCTGTTGTACCCGCTCAGGGCTGACGACGGCTTCCCATGGCGAGCAGTGCGAAGCACAGCAGGCTTGCGCCATGCAGCAGATAATGGACCGGGCGCGCGGTGCCGGACATCATCAACAGCGCGATATCCCCCGCCGGAATGACGAGCGTTGCCGTCAGTATGATGGTCAGCGCCCGCCACCGCGCCGACAAGGTCAGCCCGAGCAGATACAGTGCCAGCGCCACATCCCGCAGTCCGATGGCCCGGACGAAGGTCGTCGCGGCGACGTCGCGGGTCGGCGCACCGTAGAAACTCGCGCCCGCCCGCGGCATCGCCAGGAAGAACAGCCCCAACAGCAGGAACACCAGCGACACCGCGATGATCGTGATCGCGAACGGACGGAACCTCGTCATCGGCGTCCTTCCATCGAGCGATTGCGCTCTTCCTACAAAGAGTCACGGGAACTTCCGTTCCGCGCCTTCGCTGCTGTACCGAGAACAGGAGAAAAGCGATGAGCACAGCCATTCGGGATACCAAGCCCGGCGACCCGTCGCGGTTGCCCGATCCGACGGTCGAGGCCCAGCGTCCGGCGCCGCCGCGCAAGACGTGGCTGATCGGCGCGGCGGCGGCGGGCGTGGTCACGGTTGCTCTGTGGCTGGCGCGCGGATCGGCACGGGGGAAGGGGGCGGTCGTCTATCCCCCGGTGGACATGTTGAAGCCCGTCGCGCCCGATATCTGGATCGTCGACAGCGGCCCGATCAATGCAATGGGCCTGACGTTGCCGGTGCGGATGACGGTCGTCCGGCTGAAGGACGGCGGGCTGTGGCTCCATTCGCCGACCCGCCACACGCCCGCGCTGGAACGGGCGCTGGCGGAGCTGGGACCGGTGCGGCATCTGGTCGCACCGACCGTCGCCCATTGGACGTTCCTGGAGGCGTGGCAACGGGCCTGTCCCGACGCGACCAGTTGGGCGGTACCGGCGCTTCGCGATCGCGGTGCGGTCCGGCGATCTGGGGTGCGGATCGACCGCGATTTGCTGGATACGGCTCCGGCGGAATGGGCCGACGCGATCGGCCAGGGGATAGTTCGGGGCGGTGCGGGCTTCGAGGAAGCCTGGTTCCTCCACCGGGACAGCCGCACCCTGATACTCGCCGACCTGATCGAGAATCTCGAACCCGCCAAATTGCCGCCCGTCACCGCCGCGATGATGTGCGCGACGCTGGCGACCCGCGCGACGACGGGCGTCCATGTCCGTGCGGCGCTGACCTTGGGCGGGGAAGCCGCGCGGGCAGCGATCCGCCGCATGGTCGCGACCGCGCCGGAGCGGGTGATCTTCGCCCATGGCACCCCGTTCGACAGCGACGGCGCGGCGCGGTTGTGGCAGGCCTTCGACTGGATTGCCCCTGGCGGTGCTGTCCCCGTGCCGGGATAGGCACAGGATACCCCTTCGCTATTTGAGCACGAGCGCGGCATCGACGAGCTTCGCGTCGTGCATCTGGTTCAGATAGGCTTCGTAATAGGCCTTGTGAGACGCGCCCACGACCGCGAGCAGCCGGGTGCCGGGCTTCCAACCGAGCACTGCGCGGATATTGGCGACCATGCGCAGGTTACGGGTTTCCCAATAGGCGACATATTGCCGTCCATAGGCCTGGGGCGAGGGTTCGTTCAGCGCCGCGCCCCAGTCCGATCGATAGGCTTCCGCACCATAGGCGGGCGCGTTGTACGCGCGGTACAGGTCGAGCAGCCCGTCGGGACGGCCAAGTCCCGCACTCAACGCATTTCCCTGCGCGATCCGGGCCTTGGTCGCGGGATTGTCCCAGGCGGCGGTCAGGGCCGCGCCATAGGCCTTGTCGTCCACCGGAGCGCCCGAGGAGGACTGGTCGTCGACGCCCCAGACCCGCTCCAGCCCCAGGCGCGCGGCGAGCGCCGCGACGATCAGGCTGTCCTCGCTCTTCCTGGCCACCCTCTTGTCCAGATGGGCAGCAAGGTCGGCGGTCAGACCATCGGCCGCGCGGCGTTCTGTCGCAGGCAGGCGGAGCCACTGGACCAGCGCCGATGTCGGCTCTCCGGCCGCCAGAAATAGCAGAGCCAGGTGACGGCGTTCGGCGGGGGAGGGCGAGGCGGGCCAGTTCGCCAGCCGCCGCTCGACCTCCGCATTGGCGGCAGACACGCCCAGCCCGGCGGCGTTTCCGGCGGCGGTTGGGTCGTAGCAATAGCTCTCGACCGACGATGCCTGGCGCTCGCCTTGAGCGCGCAAGCTGAAGCACAGCAGCCCCGACATATTCTCATTGGCGATCGCCGTCGGTTTCCAGCGGGCGAGGCGGGTGAGCAGCGGCTCGACCATCTCCGGGCCGATATTGCCGGGCAGTTGAGACAGATGCGGCGTGCCGAGAACCAGCACCTCGTTCGGGCGGCCCGCGATCGGTCCTTTCAGCATGTCCGGATGAAAGGACGGGCGATACTCCTGCCCCGATGCGGGCGACAGGGCGGCGGTCAGGCAGAGGGCGGCGCCTAGGAGGGATGTGTGCATCGGTTTCGCTTTCGTTCGTTCGTGGAGGGAGGTTGGCGGACGGTCGTTCTGGGGCACTCTAGTCGTGGCGCAGGGCCCAGGCGGGGGCCGCGCGGCTGGCACGCAGGGCCTGGCCGAGCACGGTCAGGACCGCGATGACGAGCGCCAGCACGGACGCGCCGACGAAGAAGACGGGCGACAGCGCGATACGGTCGTCGAACCCGGCCAGCCATGTCCGCATCGCGACGAATGCCAGCGGCCAGGCGATCAGGTTCGCCAGCAGCACGGGGCGGAGGAACTGGCCGACGAGCAGCCTGACGATATCGGCCGAAGACGCCCCCAGCGTCTTGCGGATCCCGATCTCCTTCACCCGCCGCTGCGTGTTGAAGGACGCGAGCCCCCATAGGCCCACGCAGCCGATCAGCACGGCCAGGCCCGCCCCGATGCCGAACAGCCGCGTGGCGCGATCATCCTCATCATAGAAGGTCTGGAGCAACTGGTCGCCGGTATCCGCCCTGAACGGGGATTCCGGTGCCACCCGGACCCAGGCGGCACGGACGGCGTCGCGCACCGTGCGCGGATCGCCGGTAAAGCGCATGGTCGCGACCGGATAGGGCACGATGCCGTGAGTATAGGTGTAATAGACCGGCGTGGTGGGCAGGCGGGGCGAGAAGAAGCGCAGGTCGTCGACCACGCCGACGATGGTCATCGCGCGGGGCCGCGCCACCGTCTTGCCGATCGCCTCCTGTGGCGACACGAAGCCGAGCGCGGTGACGGTCTTGCGGGAAATGACGATGTTGCTCGCCTCGCTCTTTTGCGCGTTACGCGTGTCGTCCATCCGGTGCGCGTCGTCCAGCAATCGGCCCGCCACGGGCTTCGTGCCGAACAGGCGGAAGAAGTCCGATCCGACATGGATATGCCGGACGGCGGGCCCCGGTCCGGGCCGCCCCGCCAAAAGCAGATTATCCGCATTGTTGTTTCCGACATCGCCAAGACCGGTATCGGAGGTCGTCACCATCGACACGCCGGGCACGCGGCGGAAGGAGGCGATCAGGGCGGGGTGCTTGACCGGATCGACATAGCCCAGCCACGGCGCGACCAACAGGCCTTCGCGCTGGAAACCCAGATCGGCGGCGCGGACATGCCGGGTCTGCGCGACAAGCACCCCCGCACCGATCAGGAACGCGATCACCAGGGCGAACTGCCCCATGACGAGCATTTCCCGCACCCGCGTCCCCGCGCGGCCGCCGCCCGGTGAGCGCGCCGAGGCAAGGACCGCCGCCGCCGGAAAGCGCGACAGGAGCAGCGCCGGGTAGAAGCCCGCCGGAACACCGACACCGATGGCAAGCAGCACGAGCACCGGTACGACCAGCGCATAGGGCATGCTCAACGACAGCGCACCCGCCGCATTGACCAGCGGCAGGCCAAGCTCCGCGAGCATCAGCCCCAGCATGCCTGCCACCCCGGCGGCCAGTATCGCTTCTCCTAGGAACTGGCGGACCAGCGTGGCCCGGTCGGCGCCCAGGACCTTGCGCATCGCCACCTCGCGCGCCCGCAGTCCGGCACGGGCACTCGCCAGATTGACGTAATTGACGATCGCGATCAGCAGCGTCAGCACGCCGACCAGACCGAGCGTGACGATGGTCAGCTTGCGGCTGGCGCTTTCCTGTCCGGAGGGCTGGAGATGCGCCTCGGTCAGGGGCAGCAACGGCAGGCCGATCCGCGTCGCCACGTCGTCGCCCAGGTCGCGCCGCCCATGCCGGGCCACGAAGCCGGGCATCTTCTCTTCAAACGCCTTGGCGGCCGCTTCATCGGGAAAGCGGAGATAGGTCCTGAGCGAGGTGCTGCCCCAATGGTTCCACCAGTCGCCCAGGTCGCTGGTCGGCAATCTGGCGAGGATCGAGAATTTGAAATCGGTCGTCTTGGGCAGATCCTCGAAAACGCCGGTCACACGGTGTGGCGCGGTCTTGTCGAGTGCGAGGGTCAGGGTCTGGCCGATCGGATCGGCCTCGCCGAAATATTTCCTGGCGGCCGAGCGGCTGAGGATCACGCTCGCGGGATCGGCGAGCGCGGTGGCCTTGTCGCCCGCTACCCAGGGCAGGTCGAACACCTGGAGGAAGCTGGCGTCGGCCTGGCCGATATCGTCGAAGGTGGCGATCCCGCCCCGGACCACGCTGCCCCCGTCCTTACCGTCCATATTGGTGCCGCCCATGAAGCGGGTGCCGACCAGACCGGGCAGGTCCTGCCGCAGTTCGTCCAGAAGCCCGCCCATCGTACTGGGATAGCGACCGGCGAAGGGCCCGTCCGCGCGCTTCCAGTCGGTCTGGACGAGATAGACTTCATTATGATGCGGCAGCCATGTCTCGAAGCTCGTCTCGAACCGGACATAGAGGGTGAGGACGAAGAACACCGCGATCCCGACTGCGAGGCCGCCGATGTTGAGCGCGGCATAAAGCTTGTGGCGCGTCAGCGAGCGATAGAGCGAGATGAGGGCGAAGCGGTTCATCGACCTGCTCCTGAAACCACGCACGGAACGAAGGCGCCAGCTTCGGCGAGAGGGCGTGTGCCCGCATGGAGGGATTGTCGTGTCATCGCGACGATCGTCGCTGTCCAGCGCCGAAAAGCCTAACCCACGATGACGAAAGGGGTTTTGTGCTGACCGCCTAGGTCGGGCAGGACCGGGTGGAACAATCTGTCCGAAATCGGACAGCGGTACGCCGCGTCAAGCTAGGTCGAGCGCTCGCGCAAAACCGTCGCTCGGGCCCCGTCGTCTGTGATGGGGCCCGAGCGACAGGCAGTCTTACATCTTCACGCGGGCACCGACGAACATGAAGCGGCCAACCGCCGTCGTCGGTTGGATGGTCTGGCCATAGTCGGGCAGCTGATCGAACAGATTGCTGACACCGCCGTAGAATTGGAAGTGGTCGGTCGCATCGACGCTGGCATAGATATTATGCTGCCAGCGCGGCTTGATGTAGTAATATTCCGCCGCCACGAAGTCCGGGTTGCTGCCCGAGGTCTCGCGGGTATAGCGCAGCGTCTTGTCGAACCATTGCAGGCCATAGTTCAGGGTCAGCACACCCTTGGTCCAGGACAGGTTCGACGTCACCTGATATTTCGGCGCGACCGATGCGATCGTCCCACGATAATTGGTCGCGGGCGCCCCCGGCACGCCGATGAACAGCAGCTTGTCGAGATAGTTGCCGTTCACCTGGAGGTTGAACAGACCCAGATTGGCGGTCGGCAGGCGCCAGTTCAGATTGAAGTCGAGACCGGCGGTCTGGAACGACGCGACGTTCTGCGGCCCCACGCTGAAACCGATGACGTTGCCCGCCTGCACAACGCCGCTGCCGGGACCGTTCTGACGGGTGATGGCCCCGCAGAACTGGTTGTCGAGCGTCGGGGAGTCGACGCACAGCTGCGCCAACTGGATCGGCGAGACGGTGTTGATCGCGTTCTTCAAACGGATGTCATACCAGTCGGCCGACAGCGTCAGGCCCGGGATGAAACGCGGCGACAGGACGACGCCGGCGGTCCAGGTATTGGCCTCCTCCTGACGCAGCAGCGGGTTGCCGCCCGCCGTTCCCGACACGTTGATCGAGCGGTTGTCGTTATAGGTCGCCGGGTCCGCCCCCAGGCCCTGCAGCAGCGTGCGGCAGTTGGCGGCACGATATTGGGTGCCGTTGCCGGTGTTCGCCGGGATGCAGGGGTCTTCGTTGAAGAAGGCGAAGGTCTGCGACCGGCCACCGAACAGTTCGCCGATATTGGGCGCGCGGATCGCGACCGAATAGGTCCCGCGGAAGGTGATGTCGCGGATCGGCGCATACATGCCGTCGACCTTCCACGTCGTGGTGCGGCCGATCGTCGAATAATCCGACACGCGGATGGCGGCACCCAGTTCCAGGTCATGCGCGAAGCGCATGTTCTTGGCGATCGGCGCGTTCAGCTCGGCAAAGACTTCCTTCACGTCGAACGATCCGCGCGTCGGGCTGAGCGCGTTGGTGAACGTCAGGCCCTGCTGCTCGAGGGGGTCGGGCGTGAAGCGGCTGATCTCCTTGCGATATTCGGCACCGAACGCATAAGCGAGCGGACCGCCGGGAAGCTCGAAGAACTTCGCGAAATCGCCGCTGACCGACGCGGAGACGACATGCTGCTCGACGCTCGAACGGTCGGTGGTCGGCGCCAGGATGAACGCGATTCCGGCGGGATCGGACAGCCCTTCGCCCAAGATGTTGATCGGGCGGCACTGACCAGGCTGGAACGTCGTGCGCGGCAGGACGGTCCGCCCGCTCGAATAGGGCTGGTTCGGAGCCCAGTTGGGATCGAGGTTGGCGCGGCAGGTGATCTGCCCCGTCGCCGGATCGCGCACCGCGTCGATCGCGGCGAAGAAGCGGTCCGAATAGATGTCGTTGGTGTACTGGCTACGCACGTCGGTGCGCCCGAAGACATAGGACACTTCGTAATGCGTCTTGTCTTCCAGATCGCCGCGCAGGCCGATGACCGTGCGATAGGTGTCGCGCTTGATGCTCTCGCCGCGCTGGCCGTTGCCGTTCACGCCGAGGTCGAAATTGTCGCGGCTGACCAGTGCGCCGCCGATCTGGGGATCGATCGCCGCCCGGATGTTGGCGGGCAGATAGGGATTATCGCCTTCGACCAGGATATTATAGTCGAAGGTCGGCTGGGCCAGCGAAAACGACTTGGTCGTCGCATATTTGGCTTCGCCGAACAGGGTGACGGTATCGCTGATGTCATAATGACCCAGGAAGTTGGCGATATGCCGCTCGATCCGGGGCTGTAGATCGTTCAGATACCGCGAGACGGGCGTGCTGGAGCCGCCCACCGCATAGCCGCCGGGATAGGCGGTGCCGTTGTCATAGACCGCGCCGGTGCCCGTGAAATCGGGCACGCCGTCGCCATCCACATCCACCGCGCCGTCGGGCGAGCTGCCATAATAGCGGGCGTCGGTGATCGGAATGCGCGCGGGCACGGTGCCGTTGGGGTTGCGCGTGAACACAGGATAGACCGACTGGCCGAATTGCGGGCGCTGCTTGGCCTGGAGCCGGTCGTCGATCGAATATTGATAAGCCAGTGCGACGTTGCCGCGCCCATCGGAGAAGTTGCGACCGCCGGTCACCGCGATCAGGCGCTGGCCCGCATCGCCACGGTCCGAGATGCCGGCCTGTCCGCGAACGGTCAGCCCTTCGAAATTCTGCCTCAGGCGGAAATTGACCACGCCCGACACACCGTCCGCACCATAAATGGCCGAGGCGCCGCCGGTCAGGATGTCGACGCCTTCGATCAGGTCGGTCGGGATGGTGTTGATATCGACCGATTGCTCGCCCGGAATGCCGGACACGTGCCGCCGTCCATCGACCAGGGTCAGCGTCCGCTGGCGGCCGAGATTGCGCAGGTCGAGCGTGTTCAGGCCGGTTTCGCCGATGCCCGCACGATCACCCGAGTTGTTGGCCGAGCCGCCCGAGCCGACCAGCGCGGGATAGGCGCGCAGGAAGTCGGTGACGTTCGTCGTACCCTGCGCCTCGAACGTCTTGGCGTCGAGCGTGACGATGGGGCTGGGGGTGGAGAAATCCTGGCGGCGAATGCGTGAGCCGGTGACGACCACGTCGCCGGTCTGGCCCGCATTGCTGCTGTCCTCGACCGTGCCGGGATTGGGGTTCTGGCCCGGCAGATTGGCGTCGGTCTGCGACGTCGCGGGTGCCGTTTCCTGTGCCTGGGCGGCGCTGGAAAGGCTGGCGACCGCGACGGCCATCGCGGCCACCCCATGGGCGAATGCGATCCGCATGATTTAACTCCCTGTAACATTTGGTTTGTTGTTTAACCAAAACGCCCATGGAGCCGCGGTGACAACAGCGTCATTAACTGAAATCGAAAAATGGCCGTAAGCCGTGACATTTCCACAACAATTTATGACCGGTATGTCACCCGGACCGATGGGGAATCGATGGATCGTCACCTAGCGGCCATCGATGAGCCGTCCGGCATCTCCATCCCTGTGAAGGCAAGTATCCAACCTCATGAAATGAATGGATTTGTCACGGCTTTCCGGGGATATTGACCAAACCGGCAAAGCAAGATCGGGCTTGGATCATCAGGGGAGGAAGCCGCCATGCGAAAGACCGTCGATCGAACCGCCATGGTTGCCGCTTCGCTGTTGCTGGCGACGGCCTTCCCGCTGACGCCCGTGCTGGCGCAAAGCGCGCCGAACGCCGCCGATCCCACCGGCTTTGCGAGCGGGCAGGAGATACGCGGGCAGGTCGCGGCGATGCGTGCCGAGATGAAGCCCGATCAAGGTTTTATGTGGCGCCCCCTGGTCGGAGACGGACCGCGCGTCGCGGCCATCGAGATCTGGAAGAAGCCGGGCCGTCCCGCCGTTCATCCGACCGAGGCGGAATATGCGATGGTGCTGGAGGGGGCGGGGACGATCGTTTCCGGTGGAACGCTGGTCGCACCGGAAACGCGTCAGAAGGGACTTGTTGAGGGGACGGAGATCAAGGGCGGCACGACGCGGACATTGGGACCGGGCGACGTGCTGCTCGTCCCGGCGGGCGTACCGCACTGGTTCGGGATCACGGGCGACCGATTGGTGCTGCTGGGTATGAAGCTGCCCGCAAACCCGTGATCTGCGCGCTCAGGGTTGCGACGGAGCGGGTTTGGCGGGTGCGCTCGTCTGTGCCCGGCGCATTTCGTCGATCTCGGCGGCGGTCTTGAAGTCGAGCAGTTCGACCTGGAACACAAGGTCGGAATTGGCCGGGATCGGGCCGGAGGCTTGCGCGCCATAGCCCAGCGCCGCGGGGATGCAGAGGCGCAGGATGCCACCGCGCCCGATCATCTGGAGCCCCTGCGAAAAGCCGGGAATGACCTCGCCGACGGGCATGGGCGATTGCATGGACTGGTCGAAGACCGTCCCCGTCGCAGCCAGATAGCCGATATAGTTGACCAGCACGGTCGCATCGGCGGACGGCTTCGGCCCCTCGGCGGCACGCAGCACCGTATAGCCCAAGCCCGACGGCGTGCGCGCGGCGCATTGCCGCTGGGCCGCCGGAATGACGGGGTTGAGAGGCAGGGGGATGATTCCGCCATTCGCCGCCACCGACTGGCTCGGGGCGGCGGGGACCGCCTTGTTCGTCTGCGCCGCCGCATGGACGGGCGCCGCCGCCAGCAAGGGGAAGGACAGGGTGGCGAGGAGATGGCCCAAGGCCTGCGATGAAAGCGTCATGCCCGACGCCGTAATCGGCCTTGCGGCAGCAGATCAAGGGGTGCCGCCCTTCGACCCTATCGCGCCGTCTTTCGGATGAGTTGCATCAAGGCGGCGTCGAGCGCCGACAGGAAACGGGAGCGGTCCTCCTTGCCGAAGGGCGGCGGTCCGCCGATGCGATCTCCTCCGGCCCGCAAGTCGCTCATGATCGCGCGGACGGCGACCGCATTGCCGATCGAACTGGTGGTGAACGGCTTGCCGTTCGGCGCGATCACCGCCGCGCCGGCCTTCAGACAGCGATCCGCAAGCAAAATGTCCGCCGTGACGACCACCGCCGCCCCGTCCGCCCGTTCGGCGATCCAGTCATCGGCGGCGTCGAAACCGTCGCCGACCACGATGCGGCTGATCAGCGGGTGCTGCGGAATGCGCAGATGCGTGTTGCTGACCACCGTGACCGGCACGGATAGCCGATAAGCGACGCGATAGATTTCCTCCTTCACCGGGCAGGCGTCGGCGTCGACCAGGATATGGGGGCGGTTCTGCACGGCGGGCCCTTGCCATGACCGAGCGTCGGACGGCAAGCACCCTCCCTGCGGTACCCTTTGGCGGCCGCCGTCAGAATTTTGCGCGCACGCCGATCCGGTAGAAGCGACCCAGCGTGTCGTAGAGCGCCGGATTGACGTCCAGCCCGGTATTGGTCTGGGGCGAGGGTTCGGGGTCGTGGTCGAGCAGATTGTCGACCTTGAAGAACATGCTGACCGCAGGCGTGACGTTCAGCGACCCGCCGATGTCGAGATAGAAGGCCCCCTTCATGAAGTTGCGGTCGATGGTCGGGTTGTTGCCGGTCGATACCGGGCAGTTGGTTGAGCAGACGACATATTGGTTGCCGATCACGCCGTCGCTGAACCAGCGCTCCTGGATCAGCAGGCTGAATTTCTCGGTGTCGTAGCTCTGGATCGCCAGCCATTTCCAGTCGGGCGTCGCACCCGAATTGGCGCCCGCGCTGTCGACAGGGATCGTGCCGGGCAGGCCGGGATCGGTGACGAACTTGATGACGTGCGTGGCGAGCGCGCGCAGCGTCAGGTTGCCGTTCAGCCCCAGCGGATTGCGCCACTGATAGCTGCCCTCGATATCGAAGCCGCTGGTCTTGATCGAGGCGAGGTTGAACGCCTGGACGTTGACGAAATTGGGCCCCGCCGTGTTCTGGAGATTGAAGGCGCCGCACGTCTCGGTATTGCCCTGGAAGCACAGGTTGACGATCTGCGCCGCCGACAGGCTGGACACGACGTCGTTCACCTTGATCGTGTAATAGTCGAACGACAGGCTGAGCCCCGGCAGCCAGCTTGGCCGGGACAGGACGACGCCCGCCTCGGTGCTGCGTGCGATTTCGGGGCGGAGATTGGGATTGCCCAGGGTGTTCTGGATGATCAGCACCTGGGTATTGCGGAACGGATCGGTGAAGTTGGGGACCGTCGTCGTGGTCGGCGCGGCGAACAACTCGGACAGGTTGGGCGCGCGAACGTCGCGCGAGGTGACGGCGCGAAGGCGGAACCCGTCGAGCGGCGTGTCCCAGGTGCCGCCGAGTTTCCAGGCATAGACCGCGCCCGAGGTCGAATAATGCGTCGCACGCCCCGCCGCGTTCAGATTGGCGCGGCCCAGCGTCACCGAATTCACGATCGGCAGGTTTAGTTCCAGGAAGCTCTCATACACATCATATTTGCCCGAGCCGTTCTTGTAATTGCCCGCATACCAGTTGCTGCCCACCGTCGAATTGAGCGACGGGTCGGCGGGATAGAGCGCCGAGTTGGGGCTGATATCGGAGACGCCCGCGCCATAAGGGTCGGCGTTCACGCGATATGCCTCGCGCCGATATTCGATGCCGGTCGCGATCGACAGCGGCCCGGCCCACAGGTCGATCAGATTGCCCGAGATGGTGCCCGCCGCCACGTCCTGGGTCTGGCGGGTATGCTGGAACGGCCCGTTGGCGGGAACGATATAGGCAAGTGCCGCGGCGGAGGGCACCGCGCCGCCGAAGATGTTGATCGGCTGGCATCCGCTGGCCCGCGCGGCGGCGTCGGCGCAGACGATCTGGCCGTTGATCGCGGTCGCGTTGATCGCCTGGTTATAGCGGCCGGTCAGGCTGATATTGTCGACATCGATGTCGGTGACGTTGATCCCGTGCTCGTAATAGACATCGTAGTTCCAGGTGCCGCCGAACACCTCGGCCTTGCCCTTCAGCCCGCCGACGAAGCGGTACTGGCGGCGGTCGGTATTGACCTTGATGTTGGGCAGGATCGCATTGCTGAGGCCATAGCCGAACTGGGTTATGCCGTTCGCCGCGCACTGCTGCTGGATGGACCCGGGCAGATAGGGGTTGGCGCACTGGATCGTAAGCCCGGTCTTGGCAGCGCCGGGATTGGGCTGGTTGCTGGTCCTCACCTGCGCGATGTTGGCGGTGACGTAAAGTTCGGCATCGGGTGCGATGTCATAGCCGATCCGGGTGTAGCCGTTGATCCGCTCCAGCGCGGATTGCAGCGAGGTACCCGATCCGACATGCCCCGACTGGTCGCCGCCGACGCAGAATCCGACATAGCATCCGACGACATTGCCTGCCGCGTTCTTCGCGGGCACGCCGTTCGAGCCATATTGGAAGGGGAAGGGGTTGCCATTGGCATCGAACGCGGTGCCCTGAAGCGGTCCGGAACTGATCAGGCCGTATTTGGTGTATTGATAGGCCTGGCCATGGTCGCGGTAGAGGAATTGCGGCGTGCTGCCGTTGCGGATGCCGGTGTCGACCAGCGTGGTGGCGCGATACCAGTCGCGGCTTCCGGCCAGATCCTCGCCGAAATTGCCGGGCCCGACACCCTGATCCTTGGCATATTCGCCGCTGAGGATCAGGTGCAGCCTGTCCCCGGCCAGCGACTTGCCGAACGCCGCCTGGGCCAGCACCTGACCATCGTCGCCATAGGTGGTGACGCCGGATTGCAAATTGCCCTTGAAGCCGGTGAAGCGCGTATCGGTGATGAAGTTGATGACGCCGCCCACCGCGTCCGATCCCCAGGAGGCCGAGGCGCCGCCGGTGACGACGTCGACCCGCTTGATCAGCAGTTGCGGAAACTGGCTGATGTCGGGAACGCCGGTGACGTTCGCGCCGACCACCCGCTGCCCGTCGAGCAAAGTCAGGGTGCGGATCGTGCCCAACCCGCGCAGCGAGAAGGAACTGAGGCCCTGCTGGCCGCTCGACGTGCTGAACGTGCCTGTGGTCGCACCGGTCGATCCCTGAAGCGAGGGCAGTTGCGCGACGGTGTTGAAGATATTGGGCTGGGCGTTCTGCTGGATCTGCTCCTCGCCGATCACCGTGGTCGGCGTCGGGGCGTTATAGCCGTTCGCGATGATGCGCGTGCCGGTGACGATGATGTCCTTGGCGCTGGTCGTCTCTTCCTGCGGCTCGGGAGTGGCAGCGGGTGCCTGTTGCATGGGTGCGGCCCAGGCGGGCGTCGCGACCAGCGCCAGCGCAAGCGCCGCGAGGCTGGTAGCGTTACCGGATTTCGTCGTGACGCCAAGGCGCCGCTTGCCCATTTTCATCGATCCATCCCCTCATCGCGATCGGACCGCCCCCGTTCGACGGCGCGGTCCTTTCTTATCCCCCATCTTATCGCGGCGGCCGGGGCGGAGCATATACGACCATGGTCGGTATGGTGATCGCTCAGGGATGCGCGGCGTAAAGCGCGTGATGGGTCAGGATGAATAAGGTCCGCCCGTCCGCGCCGCCGAACAGCAATTGAAGAGGGCGGTCGGGCACGTCGATCCGCCCCTGCTCGCGCCCGTCCGTGCCATAGACGAAGATCTGGCCGTTCGCGACATAGACGCGGCCGTCCGGCCCTGTCGCGACACTCTCCCCACCACGATTGGCGAAGGGTTTCAGGTCGGTGACGGTGCCGCCAACGCCCAGCAGACCGGTATATGTCCGATCCTCCGATCCGTTGGCGATCGCGACCCGACTGCCGGGCTTTCCGACGATGAAGCCATAGGTGTCGAGCGTATCGGAAAAGCGCCAGCCGCGATGGTCCGCTGGCCCCTGCTGCCACACCCGGAATGCGGGCAGGGCAATGCTGCCATCGGGGGCGACATAGGATTTCGGTTTGGCGGCGGCGATGTCACGCGCGAACATCTCGGCCAGCGTCGTGAAGCGGTCGGTGGCGGGGTCATATTGATCCCGGAACTCGCCATTGTTCCACAGGCTGGCGGGCATGGCGATCCGGGCTCCGGACGGCGTCGCGGTGGTCGGCGACAGCGGTGCGATGGTGGCGGGCGCCTTCGGATCGATGCTGTAGACGGTCGCTGCCGCACCCGCCGAGGACAGCACCATCAGCTTGCCCGATCCATCGACCGCCAGGTTGACCGGATCGAGCGGAGCCTCCGATACGATCGACAACCCTTCCGCCTCGCTCCAGCCATGGATGCGGTGGAAATAGCGGTCGACGAAATAGAGCTTGCCGCTCGTATCCGTCGCACCGCCGCCTATCGAATAGAAGCCATCGGCCAAACGGCGGACCGTCGTCAACGACGGGGAGGGGGCGGGCAGGGGCGCGGGGGTGACGTCCAGCGTCGCGAATTCGCGCTCGCGGACCTCGGCCCCCCGCGTCATGTCGCGGATCGCATTCTCATAGGGATATTTGCTGGCGCGTAGATAGGTGCCGCAGCCATCCGCCTGACAGGTGGCGAAGCCGCTCTCGGCATTCACATGGACGTTGCGGAAACGGATCTCGTTCTGGCCATAAAGCGCGACCGCCGCCCGTGCAGACTGGAGCGAGCGGGTGACGCGATAGGCGTGGAGGTTGGCGAACAGCACATCGTGCGAATTGCGTATCTCGAAGGCGACGGCATCGCGGCTCTCGCCCGCCTCCTCCTCGGTCTGCGGTGCCAGGAACTCCCAATGCGCGACGCGGTCCAGCACGATCTCGGCACGACGGTGATGCTCGGCGGAGAGTTGATAGACATGGCCCGGCGTTTCGGTGTCCGACACCGTCATGCCCGCCGAGGCATAGGTGTCGGGCGTCCACAGCCCGTTGAACGTACCGCCGCCGCCATCGGTCACCCACAGGCTGGGATAATGGCCGTCCCAGCGCTGCATCGGGTCGGGATCGCCGGTGTGATCGGCGTTATACGGATCGAAGCGGCTGCCATCGGCACGGAAGGTGCCGTGGCCGCCCTGGAACTTCACGTCATCGACCAGCGAGCGTTCGCCCGCGCGCCAGAGCAGCGCCGTCGCACGGGGATTGCGTCCGCCCGGCGCCAGCCCCAGGCCGGAGACGATCGCATCGCCGCCACGAGCGCTCTCGATCACTCCCTTGGCGCTGCCGACCCCGCGAAAGGCGGGACTGTTGTCGGTCAGGACGATCTGGGTCAGGCTGGGATGCAGGCCGATCAGGACGCTGTCGGGGCGCAGGCGCAGCGTGTCGCTGATCCGGTAGAAACCGGCGGGGAAGTAGAGGACTGGATGGCTGTCGATTGCCTTTTGCAGCGCGGCGGTGTCGTCGGTCGCGTCATCGCCCTTCACCCCAAGAGCGCGGACATTGGTCCAGTCCTCGACCGGCGGCAGCGGAGGTATGGCGCGCGCGGTGTGCCTGGGTGCGGACGACAAGGGTGTCGCATCGACCTTCGTCTCGTACCGCCCGGTCTGGCCTAGCGAAGGCACCGCCATGCCGTGCGTGAAGCGGCTTACCCGATAGCGGCGCGACGGACCCGCTACGTCGCGGCCGCTCTCGCGGAAACGGGCGAAGATGGGTGTGTCGATCGCGGTCGCCGCCTCGAACCCGATCTGGGTATAGGCATTGTCCTCGTTGCTGATGATGACGCCCGCGCGGCGAACCCGCTCGAACCGGACATGCTTGCCCCACAGCCAGTCGCCATAGCCCCGATCGATCTCGATCCCGACGGGCGTGTCGCGGATCACCGTATTGACCAGCGTCAGCCCCGCCTCATGCTCGCGGATGGCGGCGTCACGCTGTCCGTCGAAGCTGGAATCGAGCAGCGTATAGGACCAGGCGGGCGAGGGCTTCTCGGTAAGGATACCGTATCGTCCGCCATGGAAATGCAGGTCCTGCCCGAGATTGCCGACCTGATAGATGCCCGCCAGCGCATCGCCCAATCGAAAGTCGATATGCGCCAGATAGCTATGCTGCGCGGTATGAAAACGGACGGCGGTAGCGGCTTGATTGCCCGCGCCGATCTCGAAATCGACATTGGCCATGGCGGAATAGAAGGTGCCCGAATTGGCGTCGGCAATGGTCGGGTCGAAGGGGACGCTGGTCGGCGGCGGCACGGGAACGCGGGGGGCGTCCTTGCCCGCTTGCGGTGGCAGGGTGCCGGTAAAGAAGACCATGCTCCCGACTCCCTGCTGGAAACCCGGCGTTCGGGGGGCGAGCACGAAAACAGGGCGCGTCCTGCCCACGCCGAACAGCCGGACGCCGGGCCGCATATAGAGGGTGCGGCTCAGGCGATAACGGCCCGACGGCAGGAAGACGATGCCGCCGCCGCCCTGGCCCGCGACACGGTCGATCGCCTGCTGGATCGCCGCGCCATCGTCGCTTCGCCCATCGCCCTTCGCCTGGACGGTCACCGCACGGGGATCGTCCGGCGCACGGGTGAAGACGGAGACACGGTCCGCCGCCAGCGCGGGCAATGCCGCGCTCCCGACCAACAGCAGCGAGACGGCAAGGCGAAGGCGGCGCGGCATGGCGGTCATCCTCTTGGACAGGAACGGATCGGGGACAGGGGAATTGCGATAGGCACGTGCGCGATCGGGCGCGATTGCGACAAAGGTCGTAATGGCGTTTCGGCCGACCACGTCGGATAGCGGTGATCGGACAGGCCCGGCAGGAATGCCGGATGAAAGGACAAGGGTGACGGGTGACGGCGGGCAAGGGAATCGAAGCGGCGACCGACCCCTATGGCATCGTGGTGATGGGGGTCAGCGGCACCGGCAAGTCTACGCTGTCGCAGCGGTTGGGGGCGGACCTCCATTGCCCGGTGCTGGAGGGCGATGATTATCATTCGGCGGCGAATGTCGCCAAGATGCGCAGCGGCCATCCCCTGACCGATGCGGATCGCTGGCCCTGGCTCGACCGGCTGGGGGCGGCGATCGGGACGGAGGCGAAACGCGGCGGCGTGGCGGTCGCGGCGTGTTCCGCGCTCAAGCGAAGCTATCGCGAACGGCTGCGAAGTGCGGCGGGATTGCCCTTGTTCTTCGTGCTGCTGGATACCGATACGGATGAGATCGCGCGGCGGATGCGCGGACGTGCGGGGCACTATATGCCGCCCAGCCTGCTCGACAGCCAGTTGGCGACGCTGGAGCGGCCCCTGCCTGGCGAATGCGCGCTGTCGCTCGATGCCGGGCATTCCCCCGATCGGCTGGTCGCGGAGGCGCTGGCCTGGATCGACGGGGCGAGGCACGCCTGAGGCCCTCACGGCATCAGCCGTTTGCGCCCCTGCGACAAATGCCACCGCATGGCGAGTGCCGCTCCGTCCGCGTCGCGCGCCCGGATCGCGTCGACGATGGCGTCGTGCTCCTCCATCATCGCGCCAATCACCTCGGGCGGGCGCGAGCGCGAGATGTCGACCCCGGCGCGCAGGATGTGCATCACCTCGTCGTGCAAATGATCGAAGACCGGCAGGAAGGCCGAGTTGCCGGTCGCCTCGACGATCGCGCGGTGGAGCAACCAGTCCTCGTCATGCGCCGGCGCGTCGGACAGCAGAGCGGCGCGGAGCGCGGCAAGTGCCTTCTCGATCTCGTCCAACTGTTCGCTCGACCGCCGGATCGCGGCCAGCCGCGCCGCCTCCGCCTCCAGCACGAAGCGTACCTCATAGGTGCCCAGCGTCTTGGCGAGTTCGTCCATCGGCATATGCGTGCCCAGCCGCTCCGACGGGCGGCGCTTGACATAGGAGCCCGCGCCACGCCGCGCTTCGGTAATCCCGTCAGAGGCGAGCCGGGCCAGCGCCTCGCGCACGATGGTGCGTGACATGCCGAACGTCTCGGCCAGCCTCGCTTCGGAAGGCAGGCGGTCGCCGATCCCCAGCCCGTCGTCGTTGATGATGCGGACGATCGCCGTATAGGCCCGGTCCGCCAGCCGCCCCTCGTTCATGCCCACCCCCGTTCAGACGATATGGCTCAGGATCATCACCAGCGCGAGGCCGACCACCGAGATCACCGTCTCCAGCATCGACCAAGTGCGGAAGGTGTCGGCGGTGCTGGTCCCGACATAGCTTTTGACCAGCCAGAAGCCGGGATCGTTGACATGGCTGAAGAACACCGACCCCGCACCGATCGCCAGCACGACCAGCTCGGGCGCGACACCCGATCCCGCCACCACGCCGGGCATGATGCCGACCGCAGTGATGGTCGCGACCGTCGCCGATCCCGCCGCCAGCCTGATCCCCACCGCGACCAGCCAGCCGAGCAGCAGCGGCGAGATGGCGTACATGGTCACCAGTCGCGCTAGCAGATCGGACAGCCCCGCGCTGACCAGCACCTGTTTCAATGCGCCGCCAGCACCGATCGCGAGAAGGATGGCGCCTGCCGCGCCCATGGTCTCGTGCCAGACCGCATCCTGAATCTTCGCCTCGCGCAGCCGACGTCCGAACAACAGGGGCAGGGCGAGCAGATTGGTGACGAGCAGCGCGATCACCGGATTGCTGGCGGCCACCAGCCAGGCGCTGCCCTTCCATGCCGGGGATAGCTGACCCAGTTCCCCGGTCGCGATCAGCAGCACGGGGAGCAGGACGATGAACAGCGCCGCCCCCAGCCCCGGTGTCGCAACATCCAGGCGATGATCGCCCAGCACCGGCGGGGCCAGCCGCACACCCGGCGTCACGATGCGCGCCAGCGCCGGGCCCGCGATGATCGCGGTCGGGATGGCGATCAGGATGCCGTACAGCATCGTCCGGCCCAGATTGGCCCCCAGCGCTTCGACCGCCAGCAACGGACCCGGGTGCGGGGGGACCAGCGCATGGACCACGCCCAGCCCGGCGAGCGCGGGCATGATGAGACGCAGCTTGGCCGCGTCGCGCGCCGGGCCATCCGGTGCGTCCATCGCCTCCGCCGCCGCCACGACGATCGGCAGCAACAGGACAAGACCGGTTTCGAAGAACAGCGGCAGGCCGATCAGGATCGCGATGCCCAGGGTCGCCCAGGGCGCGGCTCTCGCGCCGGTCAGTCGCAGGGCGCTTTGGGCCAGGGCGGCGGCGGCGCCCGACAAATGCAGCATCGCGCCCAGCGACAGGCCGAGCGCGACGACCAGGCCGGTTCCGCCGACGATATCGCCCACGCCCTTTTGCACCGCCTTGGCGATATCGGCCAGCGGCAGTCCGGCGAGAAGCCCGACCGCGAAGGCACCGCACAGCAGCCCGATAAAAGGATGGAGCCGCCCGCGAACGATCATCAGGACCGCCAGCATTATGCCTGCCAGCGCGGCGGCGATCAGCCTGACGTCACTGCCCGTCATCGCATCGCCCGTCGCAAGACGATGGTCATGCTTCGTGGATCGCGCATCGACACCCCTCCTTCGGCATTGGGGCGGTGTGTTCACCTGCCCATGGTTCATGCGGAGTTGTACGACAGGTTTTTGCAATCCGGCAACATAAAAGGGCTTGATCCTGAACAATGGCTGGGCGCATGGTGAAAACCTGTCCAACCGAATCCGTCCATATGGAGCGCGTTCGGGGGACGATCGGACCATGTCGGCGTGCACGACCGACAGCCGATGGCCAACGAGCCACATGGAGGAGGATGACGATGGAAGGGATGCACTCGATCGCCCGTCAGCCCGCAAGTCCGGGCCTTGCCGCACCCATGGCGGCGGCACTCGCGCAATTGACTCCGACCCAGATGAAGGTCCTGCGCGGCGTTCATTCCGGCCTGCTCAACAAGCAGATCGCGTTCGATCTGGGCATCGCCGAGGCGACGGTGAAGGCGCACATGACCGCGTTGATGCGCAAGCTGAACGTGCGCAACCGGACCCAGGTGGCGATCGCGGCACAGGCGCTCAGCCTCCACGGCTGGCAACCGGCTTGATCCAGTTTGGCGACGTCGACGGCCCGGCGGTTACGATGAGGCCGAAACAGGGAGAGGACCATGAAAACGAACTGGCTGCTCGGCGCGGCGGTGGTGATGGCGTTCGCGCCGTCGATGGCGACACCGGTCGCGGCACAATCCTCGAGATCGGTCTATAGAACCGCCCCGTCCGACCCGCAGGCGGTGACGATCCGTGGCGTCGGCGATGGCCGCGCCGACGATAGCTCGGCGATCCAGCAGGGGATCGATGCCGCGGCGAAGAGCGGCCATGGCGGGATCGTCTTCCTGCCGTCCGGTCGATACCGGATCAGCCGCACGATTATCCTGCGCTCGGGCGTGCGGATATTCGGCGTCGGCGCGACCCGGCCCGAAATCCTGCTGGGCGATGCCACGCCGGGTTTCGGATCGGGCATCGCCGCCATGCTGACCTTCGCGGGTGAGGACCAGTATCGCGCGGGCAAGCCGCCGGTGCCGGTGCCGACGACGGTGCCGTTCGACGAAAGCCTGTTCGACGCGACCTCGACCACCTTCTATTCCGCGCTGGCCAATATCGATTTCCGTATCGGAGCGGGCAATGCGGGCGCGGTGGCGGTGCGCTTCCGCGTCGCCCAGCATGGCTATTTGCGCCATGTCGACTTCCATCTGGGATCGGGCTTCGCCGGTATCTATCAGGCGGGGAATGCCGCCCAGGGCCTGCGCTTTTTCGGGGGACGATATGGTATCGTTACCGAGAAGACCTCGCCCGCCTGGCAGTTCACGCTGATCGATTCCGATTTCGTCGGGCAGCGCGAGGCGGCGATCCGCGAGCACGAGGTCGACCTGACGCTGGTCAACGTCGCGATCCGCGATACGCCGGTCGGGATCGAGATAGATCGCGGCTATTCGGACTCGCTCTGGGGCAAGCAGGTGCGGTTCGAGAATGTCCGCGATGCGGGCGTACTGATCTCGTCGGAAAGGAGTGTGTTCACGCAGATCGGGTTCGACGATGCGGTGGGGATCGCGACGCCGGTCTTCGCGCGCTTCCGCGACAGCGGCCGGACGGTGAAAGGCGCGGGAGCGCGCTACCGCGTCGCGGACTTCTCCTACGGCCTGAAGGTCCCGGCGCTGGGTGAGATGGGCGACTTCGCGACGGATGTGCGCATGACGCCGCTGGCCAAGGCACCCGCCCGGCCCCGTCCCGCCATCCCAGCGCTCCCCGCCATGAACGCCTGGACCAATGTCCGTGACCTGGGCGTCAAGGGCGACGACACGACCGACGATACCGCCGCACTGCAACGCGCGATCGATACGCACCGCGTGCTTTACCTGCCGATGGGACGCTACCGGATCAGCGACACGCTGAAGCTGCGGCCGGACAGCGTGCTGATCGCACTGCATCCCAGCCTGACGCATATCTATCTGGCGGATGACTCGCCCCCCTATCGCGGGGTCGGCTCCGCTCGCGCGCTGATCGAGAGTGCGAAGGGTGGGGCGGGGATGATCTCCGGCGTCGGGCTTTGGACCGGCGGCGTCAATCCGCGCGCCACCGCGCTTCTGTGGAAGGCGGGCGAGGCTTCGCTGGTGGATGACGTGAAGATCCAGGGTGGCGGCGGCACCGTGCTGACGCCCGGCAGTCCGATCGGCTTCGGTAGCGATCGCGCGCGGTTCGACGGCCAATATCCCAGCATCTGGGTGACGGACGGCGGCGGAGGTACGTTCAACGCGCTATGGTCGCCCAATACCTTGGCGTCGGCGGGTTTCCATGTCTCGAACACCACGACGCCGGGCCATGTCTATCAGCTTTCGGCCGAGCATCACTACCGCGCCGAGATCGTGCTGGATCATGTCGCGAACTGGGAGTTCCTCGCCCCCCAGACCGAGCAGGAGGTGCGCGACGGGGTCAATGCCGTCTCGACCGAATTCCGCCACAGCCGCAACATCCTGTTCGCCAATTACCATGGCTATCGCGTGACGCGCACCGCCAAGCCGATGGACGCGGCGGTCAGGCTCTACGATTCGGGCGATATCCGTTTCCGCAACGTCCATGTGAACGCCGAGAGCGGCTTTGCAAGTTGCGACGAAAAGGGGTGCGGCACCTTCATCCGCGCCAGCAAATATCCGTTCGAGAACGCGATCAAGGACATGACCCGCCAGACCGAGGTGCGCGAGCGCGAGTTCGCCAGCCTCGACGTGCCGCCCGCGCCCGCAACGGCGGCGGTCCAGTCCGCCGTGCCGGTGTCGCCGGGCGTTCGCAAGCTGGCGGACGGATTCTACTCGGTCGCCGGAGGCGCGATGGATGCCAAGGGCAGGCTCTACTTCATCGATCGCTTCTTTCAGCGCATCTATGGCTGGTCGACGGCGGAGGGGCTGAACATCGTCGCCGATGCGCCGCTCGACGCGGTCAATCTGGCGGTCGATCGATCCGGGCGATTGCTGGTCCTGTCCTCGGCGGGGCGTGACGGCACGGTGTACAGCATCGATCCCGCCCACCCGGCGGCGGTCACGGTCATACCGCCGACGCCATCGCGCCAGCATCAGGGGGCGACGACGCTGCTGCCGGTCAATGTCTGGGCCAATGGCGAGTTCGCCGACCGGATCGACCCGAAAAGCTATGCCTATCCGACCATGGCCGACCTGTTCACCGCCAAGATGGGCGAGGCCAAGGCGCAGGAATATGTGTCACCCGATGGTTCGCTGGTACTTCCGGCCTTCCGCGTGTGGAACCAGGGGCCGGACGATCACCGGGGCTGGCGCTGGTCGGATACCCTGGATGCCCATGGCTTCGCATCCGCGCCCAGCGGTGGCGAGGTCGTCGTCACCAACGAGTCCGAAAACCGGACCTATGCCGGACGGGTCGGGTCGAACGGCACCGTCACCGATTTCCGCGTGCTGGCCGAACGGGGCGGGGAGAGCGTGACACGCGATGCGGCGGGCAATCTCTATGTCGCGAACGGGCAGGTGTTCGTCTATGCGCCGGACGGTCGATTGCTACGCCGGATCGACATGCCCGAGCGGCCGCTGCAACTGGTGATGGACAAGGACGGTGCCGGACGGTTGTTCGTCCTGACGCACCATTCGCTCTACGCCGTCGATCTCTGACCGCCTCAACGCCCCCATACGCCGGGTACGGCATCCACCGCCTGGGCGATGGCCGCCGCAATGGCGCGGTCGTCCCCGGTGTCGGGGTGGGAGTCGCATCCCCGGAAGGACAAGCCCGTCACCGGCACGAAGCTGATCCGCCGTTCGCCTTCGGTCTTTAGCCGGTCGGCCACCTTGTCGACCTCGGCAGCGATTTCGCCATCGGCCAGATCGGTCGCCCAGAGGACGAAATACGCCTTGGGATATTTGCGCCGCAGGTCATGGACGAAGGCGACATAGCGGCCCTCGAAATCGCGGTGCAGCGCATCGCGATCGCGCCAGCGTTCCCCGGCCTTCAATGGCGTGGTGAAGTCGTTGGTGCCCAGGGCGATGACGACGATCTGCGGGTTCCAGCCCGGAGAGCTTGCCGCGATATCGGAGTCGAACAGGGCGAAGGGATAGGCCTCCGGCAGCGTCGGCGCGGCAAAGCCGCCATAGTTGCGCACGATCCCCCGGCCGGAAATGGCGTTGACCTGATAATCGGCGTTATAGCGCGCCGCCGTCACGCCCGCCGGGCCGAGCGAGGTGTTCGTGGTCTCCCAAATGGCGTCTTGGCCGCATTGCCGGGTGAGCGAGGTGTTTCCGTAGCCGACCGTGTGGGAGTCCCCGATGAACTCGATCTGTCGGGCGCGGGGATGTGGAGCGGGGAGGGGCGTCGTGCCGCCGGGGGCGAACAGGCCTCGAAACTCGGTCGGCCCCGCCTGGCTTTCGCTGACCACATCGACGCGGATGCGGTGTTCGCCCGCGCCCTGGGCGGTAACACGATACAGGCCGGGCGCGGGGCGGACGAGCGATATGGGCGCGCCGCCATCGATCGCGATGCGAAGCGAGACGGCACCCGGCCCGATCCCCAGATCGACGGCTGGCCCACGGAAGGCTCCCTCCCAATAGGTGCCGGGCCATTGCCGACGATAGCTGGTCCCATCGACCACGCGTCCGCCGTTATGGAGGGGCAGGGGATGCCCCGCTGGTGCCTCCGCGGCCAGCGGTCGGATCGCGCCCTGCGGACCGGTTCGAGCCTGCGAATCGGAAGGCAGGCCGGTCAGCAGCAACAGGCTGGCGGGGATTAGGCCACGAAGCATCGTCTCTCCTGAAGGGACATTGTTCGTCTTGCCCCTGCACGGATTGCTAACTCCGTTGCGATCCGGTGCAATCGGAATCCTCTTCCGGATTTGCCTTGTTGACAGTTTCGTCATGAAACCGGCACGGCAGGGAAAAGCGATAGGAGAGATTTGACGATGGCGTTTTCCCGGAGCCTGGCCATGATCGTGGCCGCGACCGTCCTGAGCAGCGGCGCGATCGGGCAGCAGGCGGCCCCCGTCGCGCCCGACGCCGCAGCGGTGGCGCATCCCGATCTGTGGCCCAAGCTGTCCCTGAAGCGCCAGCGTGATCCCAAGGTCGAAGCGCGGGTCGAGCAGATCCTGTCGCGGATGAGCGTCGAGGACAAGGTGGGTCAGTTGATCCAGGTCGACATCGCCTCGATCACGCCCAAGGACCTGGAGACCTATAAGCTCGGCTCGATCCTGAACGGCGGCAATTCCGCGCCCAATAACGACGAATTCGCGCCCGCGCCCGAATGGCTGAGGCTGTTCGACGCCTTCTGGGACGCCTCAACGAAGCGCAGCGACGGTCGCCCGCAGGTGCCGTTGATCTGGGGCACGGACGCGGTGCACGGCGCGAACAATATCGTCGGCGCGACGCTGTTCCCGCATAATATCGGGCTGGGTGCGGCGCGCGATCCCGAACTGATCCGCAAGATCGGCGCAGCGACGGCGGCGGAGACGGCGGCGACCGGCATCGACTGGAGCTTCGCGCCCACCGTCGCGGTGGTGCAGGACGACCGGTGGGGTCGCACCTATGAAAGCTATTCGGAAGATCCCGCGATCGTCGAATCCTATGCCGGACAGATGGTCGAGGGCATTCAGGGCCGGGTCGGCGGCGACTTCATGAAGCCCGGCCACGTCATTTCCTCGATCAAGCATTTCCTGGGCGATGGCGGGACCGGCGGGCGGGACCAGGGCGATACGCGCGTCTCGGAGGAGGTGCTGCGCGACGTGCACGCTGCCGGTTATCGCAGCGGCCTGGTCGCCGGCGCGTTGACCGTGATGCCCAGCTTCTCCAGTTGGAACGGCACCAAGATGACGGGCAACAAGAGCCTGTTGACCGGCGTGCTGAAGGACCGGCTGGGCTTTGACGGCTTCACCATCGGCGACTGGAACGCCCATGGGCAGGTGCCGGGTTGCAGCAACGAGGATTGCCCGGCGGCGATCAATGCCGGGCTCGACATGTTCATGTACTCCGGGGCGGGCTGGAAACAGCTCTATGACAACACGCTGCGCGAGGCGAAGGACGGAACCATCCCAGCCGCGCGTCTGGACGATGCGGTGCGTCGCATCCTGCGGGTGAAGATGCTGGCCGGTTCGTTCGAGGCGGGCCGCCCGTCCTCCCGGCCCGTCAGCGGGCAGTTCAAGCTGATCGGTGCGCCCGAGCATCGCGCCATCGCCCGTCAGGCGGTGCGGGAGTCGCTGGTTCTGCTCAAGAACAATGGCGGTGTCCTGCCGCTGAAGCCCGGTGCGAATATCCTGGTCGCGGGTCGCGGCGCGGACAATATCGGTCAACAGGCGGGCGGCTGGTCGATCACCTGGCAGGGAACCGGCGTCTCCAATGTCAATTTCCCCAACGGCCAGTCCATCTGGTCGGGGATCGACGAGGCGGTGCGCGCGGGCGGCGGCAAGGCGACGCTGGCGGTCGATGGCCGCTATGCGACCAAACCCGACGTCGCCATCATGGTGTTCGGCGAAACCCCCTATGCCGAATTCACCGGCGACCGTCCGACATTGGAATATAGCCCGGAGGACAAGAGCGACCTCGCGCTGCTCAAGAAATTCAAGGCCGCCGGTATCCCGGTCGTCGCGGTGTTCCTGTCGGGCCGTCCACTCTGGGTGAATCCGGAGATGAATGCGGCGGACGCCTTCGTCGCGGCCTTCCTGCCGGGAACCGAGGGCGGCGGCGTGGCCGATGTCCTGATCGCGGGGCGGGACGGCAAGCCGCGCCATGATTTCCACGGCAAGCTCAGCTTCTCCTGGCCCAAGCGCCTCGACCAATATGTCCTGAACAAGCGCGACCCCGGCTATGATCCGCTGTTCCCGATCGGCTATGGCCTGACCTATGCGCAAGGCGGCACGGTGCCAATGCTGAGCGAGGTGCGTCCGGCGGTCGCGGCGGGGGATCAGAACGCCCTGTTCGTGCGGGGCCGCGTCGTCGCAGGGGCGCGGCTGGACCTGGGCGGCGCGGTGCAGCAGAGCCGTATCGACCGCGCCGCACAGGAGGACAGCCTGCGCTTCGCCTTTGCGGGCAGCGGCCCGGCCCGCGCCGCGATCGAGGAGGCCAAGCCGATCGACGTGACGCGCGAGTCGAACGGGCAGTTGAGCCTGTTGCTCGATTACCGCGTGACGGCGGCCCCCACGGGTGAGGTTACTCTGGGCATCGAGGGCGGCAAGGCGGCGTCGGCGCCGATCACGGGCGCGCTCAAGGGCGCCCTCGGCGAATGGCGGCAGTTGGCGGTGCCGTTGCGCTGCTTCGCCGATGGCGGGGTGGACATGGCCGCCGTATCCCGGCCCTGGGTGCTATCGACCTCGGGCAAGCTGACGCTCGATATCTCTTCGATCCGGATCGCCAGTGCGCCTCCGGGGCCGGTGAGTTGCGGCGTGCGCTGAGCCGGGGTGATTGGCGGGGGGCGACCGGTCGCGGTCAGCCCCGCCCTTATTCGGCGTTCTCCAGACGAAATTCCACGCCCTCCCAGAAACGCTTCAGGCGATCCAGCGCATGTTGCCTGATGCGGCCTACCTCGTCGTCGGACATCGCCTGAACCCCGGTCGCCTGCAACCGGCCGAAGTCGCGCAACATGCTCTGCGCCGTCGCGCGACAGGCGCCTACCGGGTCCTTGTCGCCGACGAGCAGCAGCGCGTACAGATTCTCCATGATGAAGCCATGGGCGGCCAGATTGCCCGCAATGGCCTCCGCGAATTCGTCGTCCAACAGCGATCTCCTTACGCCCTCGTAAGCGTCGGAGCGCGTTGGAAGTTGCAGGACCAGCCGATCAGAGCCGCAGGCGCAATTCCGCCAGCAACGTGCGCGGCTCACCGGGAAAACTGCCCGTCTGTGCGGAAAAGCCCGAGGCGGTATAGCGCTTGTCGAACAGGTTATCGACGCGCAGCATCAACTCCGCGATCCCCAGGCTCTTGGTGATCGAGGCATCGAAAATCGTATAGGGCTGCACCGTCTGGCCCGACAGGCTGATCCTGCTGGACAGATATTCGCCGCCGAAGCCGATCGCCGTGCCGATCGGCGCGATCTGATAGCGTGTCCAGAAGCCGAGCTGATGGCGCGGCGCATTGGCGAAGCGATCGCCGACCGCGTTGGTCAGCGACTGCCCCGCCACCGTGCCGGTGATCTTCGTGTCGTTATAGGCATAGTTGGCCAGCAGCACCCAATCGGGTGTCAGGTCCGTCGACAGGTCGAACTCGAACCCCTTGCTCGTTACTTCTCCGATCGGACGGAGTTGATCCACGCCGTTGACGGGCGGCTGGGACGGATCGACCTGAAGCAGGTTGCGCCGGATGATCCGGTAGATCGCGGCATTGGCCTGAAGCCGCCCGCCCAGCAGCACCGACTTGACCCCCGCTTCGATCTGGCCGCCCGTCACCGGGGCGAAGGGGCCGCCCGCATCGACATTCTGACTGGCGGCGCTTTGCGGCTCGAAGCTGCCGGACCAACTCGCATAGAGCGACAATCGCTCCTGGGGCTTGAAGATCGCTCCTCCGCGATAGGTGAAGCGGCCATCGCTATAGGCCGAGCTTGCCGTCGTCCGTCCGCCGGTGGCGGTCGTCACGGCGTCATCGAACCGGTCATAGCGAACGCCGCCGACGATCAGCAGCGCGTCGGTGATGCTGATCTGGTCCTGAAGATAGCCGCCCTGCCGCTTGGTCCGCGTATCGGTGACGGCGAAGGGCAGCGCGGCGACGCGGGCGACGTCGCGGCCGGTGACGGTGTAGACCGGCTTGCTCAGCGACAGCGGCGTGACCCCGTTCCGCAGAATCCGCGAGTCGAGGATGCTGGTCTCGTCATACCAGTCGGCACCGGCCTGGAATTTGTGGGTCATGCCCGCAATTTGGACTTTCGCGGTCGCGTTGGCCATGAACGACAGGCCGTCGACGCTGCGGATCTGGTCGCGGAACTCGCGCGCGATCAGATCGGTGCTCCCCGCCACGAAGCCGCGCGGTTCGTGATATTGCTGCGTCTCGGTCGCGTCGAAATAGCGGGCGCCCGCGTCGAACGTCACCGCATCGCCGATCGTGGTGGCGTAACGCGCCTGATAGGCCTGCGATTTCAGATGGAGGAAGTCAGTCGGCTCATTGGCGTTCCAGCGGATGTCGCCCAGGAAGTTGCCGTCATTGTCGACCGGCACGCCGCGAAGGCGGTTGGCCCGAAGGAAATTGTCATAGACGGTCGCCTGGACGGTCAGCTTGCCGCCCTTATTGGTTCGGAACGACAACCCGCCATCGCCGATCAGCGCGCTGTTCTTCGTATTGTAGCGAAAGGGCTTCATCGCTTCAAAGAAGCCGCCGATGCGATAGGTGACGACTCCCTCCGCATCGACCTTGCCCGTCGCCTCCGACGAAATGCCCGCCCGGTCATAGTTGCCGAGCGTCGCGACCGTGCGCAATGCGCTCACCTCGCTCGGTGTCTTGGAGACATAGTTGACGATCCCACCCGGAGAGCCGGGGCCGAAGAACAGACCCGCCGGGCCTTTCAGCACCTCGACGCGGCTGATGTTGAACAGTTGCGGGACCGAGAAGCCGATAAAGGGATTGCCGCGTTGCCCGTCGTAGAAGGACTGGTCCTGTCGAAAGCCGCGAAAGGTGACCCCGGCATAGCTGAATGCACTGACGCCCGAGATATTGCGATAAATGTCGGTCGCATCCCGCGCGCCCTGATCCGTGAACAGGTCGGAATTGATGACCTGCAACGCCTGCGGGATGTTCAACGGGTCTTCGGCGGCCTTTCCGACCGTGGTGGTATCGACCCGGTACAGACGCTGCGCCCGCCCGGTGACGACGACTTCCCTGTCTTGACCCGCGTCTTCTTCGACACGGTCGGACGGGAGGCCGGGCGGCTGTGCCATAGCGGGCATGCACACCAGTGCCGCGACCCAGCCAGCCGCCATCGTAACAAATTTCACATGCCACCCCTTTATTGCTATCGCCTCGCATTAACGAGATTAGGGTTCCGGTGCAACCGTGATGGTCGATGGTCGATGAAGACAGGCAATCGACCGGGGCTTGTGCATCGATCGCGCAGTGCCCGCCATCCTCCGTGAACGGAATGCGTTAAGGCGAGATCATGACCGACGCATCGCTTCCCGCCGCCCTCAGCAAGGGCTCTTCCGAATATCGACGCCTGACCCTGGCGATGCTCTTCGCCGGGTTCGCGACCTTTTCCACCCTTTACGCGGTGCAACCCCTATTGCCGGAACTCGCCCGGCATTATCGCCTGAGCGCCGAGGCCGCCTCGCTCGCCGTGTCGATGGCGACCGGGCCGCTGGCCATCGGCATTCTGGTGGCGGGGGCGCTTTCCGATCGATGGGGACGCCGCTCGCTGATGACGATCGCCATGATGGCGGCGGCGATCCTGACCCTCGCCAGCGCGGTCGCGCCGAGCTGGTACGCGCTGCTCGCCCTGCGGCTGCTGGCCGGACTGGCGTTGGCGGGGGTCCCGGCGGTCGCCATGGCCTATGTCGCCGAGGAGGTGGATGCGGGTTCGATCGGCTCGGCCATGGGCCTTTACATCGCAGGAAGCGCGCTGGGCGGAATGGGAGGGCGGTTGGTCGCCAGCCTCGTCGCGGCGGTGGCCGATTGGCGCTGGGCGATCGCGGCGGTGGGTCTGGCGGGGCTGGCCATGGCGGAGGCGTTCCGCCGTCTGGCCCCCGTGTCCCGGCGGTTTGTCGCGGGCGAGGCCGATTGGCTTTCGCTGCCGCGCGGTGCCGTGACCCTGTTTCGCGATCCGGCGCTGCGGCTGCTTTATGCCGAGAGCTTCCTGCTGATGGGCATGTTCGTCACGGTCTACAACTATGCCGGATTCCATCTGCTGGGACCGCCCTATCATCTGGGACAGGCGACGGTGGGGGCGGTCTTCCTCCTCTATGTCCTGGGATCAATGAGTTCGAGCCTGTTCGGCGGCCTGGCGGGTAGGGTCGGGCGGCGAAGGATATTCTGGCTTCCCACTGCGCTGCTGATCGGCGGGGTCGCGCTGACCCTGGCTGCGCCCCTCTGGCTCGTCGTCGCGGGGATCGCCGTCGTGACGATCGGCTTTTTCGGAGCGCACTCGATCGCCAGCGCCTGGGTCGGCAGGCGCGGCGGTGCGATGCGGGGGCAGGCGGCGGCGTGGTATCTATTCTTTTATTATATGGGGTCGAGCATATTGGGCTCCGCCGGGGGGATCGCCTGGACGCACAGGGGCTGGCCCGGTGTGGTCGGTTTCTGCCTGATGCTGGGACTGTTTGCGCTGATCGGCAGCCTGCTGCTGTTCTGGGTCCGACCCCTGACGGTCGAGCCGGTTTCGACGCCGGTCGTGCCGCCTCAGGCTTGATCGACCTTGGCGGAAGGTCGGACTGTCGGCGATGGTCTCAACCGTCACGGTCCAAGGGCAGACGATGAAACGCTAAGTCGTTGCCGCAAGGGTCGATCGAGGGCAGGGAGGGGCATGTCCCCATCCAACCCCGAACCGATCCTGTCGCGATCATCGCCTCCTTTATCGCTTTTCGGGCTCGCCAATGTCGGGGGCGTGATCGCGTATCTGCCGCTGCTGACCTTGCTGGTACCCTTGAAGGTGGAGGCGATCAGTCCGGACGGGCGGATCGCGCTTCTGTCGCTGATCGCCGTGTCGGGCGCCGTGGTGGCGAGCCTTGCCAATATCCTGTTCGGCTGGCTCAGCGATCGGTCGGCGCAGGCGGGCCGGGGTCGGCGGCTATGGATAGCGATCGGCTTGGTCGGGATACTGGCAAGCTATGCTTTGATCGGTCTGGCGACGACCCCCGTCTCAGTGATCACGGCGATCCTGTGCTTTCAATTGGCAGTCAACGCCGTGCTTGCACCGTTGATGGCGATCATGGCCGAGGAAATCCCGGATGCGAAGCGGGGCATGGCCGGAGGATTGATCGCGCTGGGCAATCCGGCGGCGGCGGCGCTGTCCGCATGGTTGGTCGGCGAAGCGATGCTGGGAGAGGGCGGGCGGCTCGCGGTCGTCGGCGGAATGATCGCGGTCTGCGTCTTGCCGCTGATCCTGACCCACGCGCGGGCGCTCAACGTGCCGATGGTTCCCGAGACGGCGCGATCACGCCCCCCTCGTCGGGACTTGTGGATCGCGGGTCTGTCCAGGCTGCTGATCCAGATTGCGGGGGTCGTGCCCCAGGGCTATCTCCTTTATTATTTCCAGACGATCGTGCCGCCCGCCGAGCGCGCCGATCTGCCTCGCTGGATCGGGCAGGTCTTCACATTGGGCTTCATCGTACCGCTGCCGATCGCATTGCTGTTCGGCCGCGCGGCGGACAGGCCCGAACGGCGCAAATATGTCCTGCTGCTGGCCGCCCTGGTCGCGGCGGCCGGGTTGGTCGCCATGGCCTCCGCGCAAAGCCGGGAGGCGGGGGCGGCGGCCTTCATCCTCTACACCGCCGGATCGTCGGTGTTCGCCGCGCTGCATTCGGGGCTCAGCTTTCAGTTGCTGCCCGATCCGCGTCATCGTGGAAGGGATTTGGGGCTGTTCAACCTGACCAATACCCTGCCGAGCCTTTTGGGAGCGATGCTCGCCTGGGTATTCGCGACGCCGCAGGATTTCGACACCGTCCTGCTGGTGCTGGCCCTGATCACCATGTCGGGTGGGTTGGCGATCCTGGGGGTAAGGACATGGCGATGATGGGCTGTCCCGGCGTCACGGATGATCGGCGTTCCGACTGGGCGAGCGGGTGAAGGAATTGTAGAACCGCGATATGCTGAAGTTCCTGCGCCTGCTGACGGCACTGATCGCCTGTGTCCTTTCCAACGCCGCTCTGGCGGAATGTCGCATGGGCGCTGTGGATGCCTTGCCCGAACGCGCCCTCATCCATCTGCCTTCAAAGCCCTCGACCGTCGCGATGCCGTTGCTGGTGCTTCTCCACGGCAGCACCAGCAACGGTGCGGAGATGCTGCGGGACAGCGGGATGGCCGAAACCGCGGACCGCCATGGCTTCATCGTCGTGGCGCCAAACGGGGGTATCCCGGCGGGCCGTGGCTTCGTCTGGAATATTCCCGGTGTCCCGACCGTCACGGGCGCATTGCCGCCGAGGACGGCTCGTGACGACATCGGCTATCTGACCGGGCTGGTGGACCGCATGATCGCGACCGGCTGTGTTGATGGCGCGCGGGTCTATGCGACGGGCCTGTCCGGTGGCGGGCGTATGACCTCGCTGCTGGGTTGCCACGTGCCGCACCGATTTGCCGCGATCGCGCCGGTCGTCGGCTTGCGGGCGGGTCGGCCGCTCGAAGGCGATCCCGACCGCGTCGATCCCTCGACGTGCCGCCCCGGAATTCCGATGCCCGTCCTCGCCTTTTCGGGCGACGCCGATACGACCAACCCCATCAGCGGCGGTGGTGCGCCCTATTGGCGATATTCGCAGACCACGGCGCTCGCGCGCTGGGCCGCGCTGAATGGCTGTTCGCGCCCCTATGCCCGGACCATCGACGCGAGCGACTATGAGCAGGGCTATACGCTGTGCAGGGGTGATGCGACCGTCGCAGTGCGCGTGAAGCGGGGCGGGGGGCATAGCTGGTCCACCGTCGATAACGAGGCGATGTGGGCATTCTTGTCCCACCATACGCGCTGACCTGCGGCGGTCAGGCGGCGAGGGCATAGCGGCGGCAATGGTCGAGATAGCCCGCCTCATGGCTACCCGCGAGCGACACGACGCTTTCCCACAGCCATGACGGGGTATCGAGCGCGCCCCGCCGATCCGCCTCCAACGTCTCCAGCCAGTCGCAACGGGTCCGGTCATCCATCTGCCGTGCATGGGCCTTGCCCACGACGAAAGCGAGATGACGCGCGGCCTTCACCGCCTCGCCCTGACTGAACTGGTCGACCTCCAGCTTCAGGTCATGCGGGGTCAATTCGCGGATGAAGAGCGAGCGCTCCAGCATATGCACCGGCATCATCCGCGCGCCCAGATAGGGGGACATTGCGTTCGCCGCCGTCACGACACGCTCGGCATCGTCCTTCGGCATGGCCGCGCCCGGTGCGGCGGGGGCGATGGGGGTGGTGGCTTCCTTCAGGTCGATCAGGGCATAGGACCAGTTGCCCTTGCCCGTCTTGAGCCCCACGATCGCGGCATAGCGCAGCAGCCCCAGCGAACTACACCCCTTCATCCAATAGGCCGCATCGACCAAGCGAACCTCACGCCCCTTGGGCTTGCCCTTCAGCGACAGGACCATCCGGGCGACGTCCTCATCGGCGAACAGCGTGGTCAGGGCCTCGCGTTCCTCTGGCGTCAGATCCCAGAATTTCTTGCCGAGCGGGATACGCGGCTCGACGGCGTCCAGCCGTTCCTTGGCAAGGTGCCGCCAACGTCGCCCCAATGCCTCCCGCTCGACGCTGCGGACGATCTCGGACTTGGTACCCGGATCATCGCTGCCCGGATCGCGCATTGCGGCGGCATAGCCTTCGACCATTTCCTCCATCATCCGCATGGTGACGACGCCGGGCAGGTCTGAGCCACGTGCCGCCGTCGCCAGCGACAGCCCCAACCGGATCAGGTCATGTGCGGGATTGCCGATAACGGCCTGGTCCAGATCGCGGATCTGGATTTCCACCGCGCCTTCGCCGTTCGCCACGGGCCCGAGATTGCCGAGATGGCAGTCGCCGCAAATCCAGATGTCCGGTCCCCGAGGAACCCGTCGGGCGGAAGGCGAGTCCGCCAGCCATTCATAGAATTTCGCCGTATTGCCGCGAACATAGGCATGGGCGGACCGGGCCTTTTTAAGGGTGCGTTTGGCCTCGAGAATGGCGAGACGTTCGGTGGGAAGGGGCATTTACGATGGAGCCTCGGACGATGTTTGAAGCAATAACGCCGCACGGCCCCAAAAGTGACAAAACATTGCTGAGCGGCATGCTACCTCGCCGAGCCGACGACCGCCCGCGTCACATCTCCCATCAGGCGCATGCGGGCGGGAATGGATTCCCGCGTGCTGGCGATCATGACGGCAACGGCGTAGCGGTGCCCATCGGGCGCGACCAACAGACCGACGTCGTTGTATCCGGTTGAAAGGCTGCCCAGATCCTGCCCGGTCCCCGTCTTGTGCGCGAGCGTCCAGCCGGGACGAAGCCCGGACTTGAGGCGGAGCGGCCCGGTCTTGCTCGAGCGCATGAGCGTCAGCAGCGAAGACGTCGATCGTGCGGTCAGCAACTTGCCCTGTGCCAGGAGCGAAAGGCCGAGTGTGACGCCGTTCGCCGACGCGCCGTCCATCGGTGCGGCCAGATAGCGACGCAGCGCCTTTTCCCGCGCTTCGTAAGTCATCGCGGCGCGGGCCTGGAGGAAGCCCCAGCCTCCGGCCCATTCGGGTCGCCATTGCAAACCGGCGGTCCGCGCCTGCAATTCCCGCTCGCCGGGGCCGAACTTGACGCCCGTCACGCCCTTCTGGGACAACATGCGATTGATCGCATCGGGTCCGCCGACCCGCCACAGGAGCACATCGTTGCATGTATTGTCGCTGCGCGTCATGGCCCCTCGCAGCAACTCGCCGATGGTCGTCCGATAGCCCGTCTTGCCGACAAGGGCGCGGATCGGTTGGTGAAAGACGGTCAGGTCCGATCGATTGACGGTGATCGGATCGGAGAGTGACAGGCGACCACGATCGACCGCATCCATGACGGCGATCGCGACCCACAGCTTGCTGACGCTTTGTTGCGGGCGGGGACGGTCGCCTTCCCACGCCACGACCCAGCCTTCATCGATATCGCGGACGCTGATGCCCACCTCGCCCTTGAAGGTGCTGCCAAGGGCCTGAACCGCGTTGAGCAGGTCGGCGGAGGGCTGGGGGCG
>NZ_JAXCMJ010000025.1:0-67984 GCF_038084995.1 Sphingomonas sp. 2378 | reverse complement strand
CGGGACGGGCGGGAACCGGCTTGGGACGCGGCGCGGCGGGAGCGGTGGTCTCGACCGTGATCGGTACGGCGGCTGGCGCCACGGGTTGGCTGACGGTGGGTACGCATGCGGACGACAGGAGCACACAGGCGAGCAGAATGGTGCCGCCGAGCAGCGATTTCGATACCAACGCAACTTCCCCTTTTCGGCGTCTTGTAGCGGTCCGTCGGGAAAGCGACACCCGATCCCTTTTGTGTTCGACGCTCCTGTCGGTCCGCTCGTCGCAGGGCAGCGTCGATGACGACGAAAAGCCGAAAAATGCCGGAACATTCGCGCCGCGCATGGCTTGGCGGTCCGAACACCGAAAGGCTCATCCATGTCCTCGTCCACACCCATCTGGTTCATCACGGGCTGCTCGACCGGCTTCGGTCGCGAACTGGCGAAGCTGGTCCTGAAGCAGGGAGCGCGGGCGGTCGTCACGGCGCGGCGGATCGGCGATGTGGCCGATATCGTCGAGGGGCATCAGGAGAAGGCGCTGGCGCTGGAACTCGATGTGACGAACGACCAGCAGATCGCGGCGGCGGTGAAGGCGGCACAGGAGCGGTTCGGCGGGATCGATGTGCTGGTGAACAATGCGGGCTATGGATATCAGAGCACGATCGAGGAAGGCGATGACGACGCGATCCGCAGGCAGTTCGATGTCAACGTCTTCGGTCTGTTCGCCCTGACCCGTGCCGTCCTGCCCATCATGCGGGCCGCGCGCCGGGGGCATGTCATCAACATCACGTCGGTGGCGGGGCTGATCGGCTATCCGGGTTCAGGCTATTACGCGGCGTCGAAACATGCGGTGGAGGGCTGGTCCGATGCGCTCGCGGTCGAAGTCCAGCCGCTGGGCATTCACGTGACCTGCGTCGAGCCCGGCCCTTTCCGGACCGACTGGGCAGGACGTTCACTTCAACAGACGCCCAGCCGGATCGCGGACTATGCCGAGACGGCGGGCAAAAGGCTGGCGAGCACGCGGGACATCAGCGGCTCCCAGACGGGCGACCCGGTCCGGGCGGCCGAGGCAATGATCGCGATCACGCAGCAGACGAACCCGCCTCGCCATCTGGTGCTGGGCCGCTGGGGCTTCGACGCGGTCACTGATCGGCTGAAGCAACGTCATGCCGAGATCGAAGCGAACCGCGACCTCAGCCTGGGTGCCGATTTTCCCGAAAGCTGAGCCTTGGCGGTCAAGGCCGCCGGGGCATCATGCCGCCCGGCGGCTGGCCGGGGTTCCGCTGCGAAGCCACGCCTCCGCCTTGGCCTGAGCGGGTTGGTCGTCGACGTCGATCCAGTCGACATCGCTGCAATCCAGCGTACGGGCCGTCCCTTGCTCCGCCAAGACGCGCATCCCCTCGGTCAGCGAGGGGGCATCGAGCCCATGGAGGGCGTCGAACAGACTGTGTCCGATGGCAAAGACGCCGGTGTCGAAACAGTCATAGTCGCCCAAGCCCTTGCCGATCGCGACGATCCGCTCGCCCTGGGTCCGGACGCAGGTGACGTCGTCCAGATCGACCCAGTCGCTGTCGATCCGACGATCGATCGCCAGCCGGGCCCCGCCACCCGAACCCGCTTCGGCGGTGCGCCGATAGAGTTCGGGATCGGCAAGGTGATCGCACATGGCGAGCAGCGCGTCCCGGCCGGCGAGCAGAGGTTCGGCCGCCAGCAGCGATACGCCGTTGGGCTTGCGATAATCCGCGACCCGCACCGTCTCCACGGCGATCGGCCAGTTTCCGGTGGCGAGGTGGCGCTCGATGCTTTCCGCACCATAGCCGAGCACCACCACCGCTCGCCGCAATCCCGCTATCGCCAGCCCGTGCAGTGCATGGTCGATCAGCGCCCGGCCGCCCACATGGCACAGCGGCTTGTACGGGGCGACGGAACGCAGGCGGCTGCCTTCGCCCGCCGCCAGCAGGATCGCGGTGTCGATCATCTTACTGGATCGTGATGAAGTCTTCGACCGCCTGCGCGGCAAGATCGTCGGTCATCTGCGTCCGGGGATGCTTGCAGAAATAGGCAGATGCCGCGTCGATCGGACCGGCCAGGCCACGATCCTTGGCCAGCTTGGCGCAACGGATCATGTCGATGGCGACGCCCGCGCTGTTCGGGCTGTCCTCGACCGAGAGGCGGAGTTCGAGGTTCATCGGCACGCCGCCGAACATCGAGCCTTCCATGCGCAGGAAGCACACCTTGTTGTCGTTCTGCCACGGCACATAGTCCGACGGGCCGATATGGACATTCTCATCGTCCAGCCGCTCGGCGGCGACCGACTGAACCGCCTCGGTCTTGGAAATCTTCTTCGAGGCGAGGCGGCGATGGTTCGACATGTTGAGGAAGTCGGTATTGCCGCCGGTGTTCAGCTGATAGGTGCGCTCCAGCTTGACGCCGCGCTTGGCGAACAGATCGGTCAGCACGCGGTGGACGATGGTCGCGCCGAGCTGTGCCTTGATGTCGTCGCCGATGATCGGCACGCCCGCCGCTTCGAACTTCGCCGCCCATTCGGGGTTGCTGGCGATGAAGACGGGGATGTTGTTGACGAAGGCGACGCCCGCCTCCAGCGCGCATTCGGCGTAGAATTCGCTCGCCTTCTGGCTGCCGACGGGCAGGTAGTTCATCAGCACGTCGGTCTTGGACTCGCGCAGCGCCGCGACGACCTCCTCCTTGGTCGGTTCCGGCGCGTCGGCGAGCAGGAAGGTGCGGTCGTCCTGATACTCGGCCATATGCTCGGCCACGCCGTCCAGGATCTTGCCCATGCGCACGGTCGCACCGGTCGTCTCGATCGTTTCGCAGAAGATGGCGGTGCAGTTCGGCTTGGCGAAGATCGCCTCGGCCACGTCCTTGCCCACCTTGCGGGTGTCGACATCCCAGGCCGCGACGACCTTGATATCGCTGGGCCGATAGCCGCCCAGGTCCCAGTGCATCAGGCCGATCGTATCATTCGCCCCGTCGCGATAGTGCGACAGTCCCTGAACCAGTGAGCTGGCACAATTGCCGACGCCGACCACAGCGATATTGATGCTCGTCATTGGGTGTTCATGTCCTTCGAGTGGATCAGGTTTTGTTGATGGAAAGGGGTGTCGGGCCGGATCAGGCGGCGCTCCACCTGGCGATGCCAGACCAGCCCGATGAGCAGGACCAGCGTCAGCGGCCCGAGTTCGGCCCACCAGAACCAGCGGGGATCGCCCGCCAGACAGGCGAGGAAGATGGTATAGATGCGGACATTGGCGCTCAGCAGGCTCATCAACCGCATCGGTGGGACGGCCGCGACGCCATAGGTGGTGGCGAGCGACATGGGATCGCTCTGACGCCCCAACGCCACGTCGAAGCGTCCGGCAAAGCGTTCCAGCGTCCCCGCGACCCAATCATAACAGCGGACCAGCGGGTTGCGGCTGTGCGGCGTAGCGGCGGGGGCGGTCAGCCCCTTGCACCGGCGGTGGAACCGCGCCCGCTCGCTTTCATAATAGTTGGACTGGACGGCATGGGCCGCCCCGGCGGCGATCGCGAGCAGCCAGCCGCCCGGCGTTCCGATCGACCAGGCCAGAACGATATAGATCAGCGCAAAGACGCCATGGTCGCAAAGTCCGTCCAAGGCCCGGCCCAGCGGACTGGCCGTGCCGGTCGCGCGGGCGATCATGCCGTCCAGCCCGTCGGCGATCAGCCAGCAGATGGAGAGGATCAGGCCAAGCAGGACGAAACGCCAATCCTGCCACTGGGCATAGCTGAGCGCCGCCGATGCTCCGAGAAGCAAGCCGCCGACCGAGACCGTGTTGGCCGATATTCGCCGGGCAACGAACCAAGGCAGCAGCAAATCGGCCGCTGGGTGTACGATCCAGAGATTGGTCGGATCCTCGATCCGGCGATCCCGCGACCGGTCCGGTGGGGGACGTGTCATGCAGATGTCACATACAGCGCCTCCCCGATGTCCGGCAAGCGATTTGCCTGCACTTCCAATAAAAAGACCGGCCGCGTCACTTTCCGGGCGCGCGACGAAGCCGGGGGACGTTCAACGCCATCCATTAAGGCTCGCTTTCGTGAAGGACGCGAACAATCAACGACTTGTGCGAGGTGCCGTCGCCGCTAGCTTGGGCGGCGGATAACGGGGGGAAGGTCATGCGCGACTTCATGCTCGGACTGGCGATCACGGCTTCGGTCCTGGCTCAGCCCGCGGCGGCGCGGCAGGTGAAGGTCGAAGAGGTATCGATCGACCAGTTGCAGGCAATGATGGCCAAGGGGCAGGCGACCAGTGCCGATATCACACGCGCCTATCTGGCCCGGATCGCGGCGATGGATCGCAAGGGCCCGACCTTGCGCAGCGTCATCGCGCTCAACCCCGATGCCGTGGCGCAGGCCCGCGCACTCGACGAGGAACGACGGCGCGGCGGGGTTCGCGGACCACTGCATGGCATTCCGATCCTGATCAAGGACAATATCGAGACCGCCGACCGGGTCGCGACGACGGCGGGCAGCCTTGCCCTGGCCGACAACGTCACCGGCCGCGATGCGCCGGTGGTCGCGATGCTGCGGCGGGCGGGGGCGGTCATCCTGGGCAAGACGAACCTGTCGGAATGGGCCAATATCCGCTCGACCCATTCGATGAGCGGATGGAGCGCGGTCGGCGGGCTGGTGCGCAACCCCTATGCGCTCGATCGTACCGCCTGTGGCTCGTCCTCGGGTTCGGGGGCCGCCGTCGCGGCGAGCTTCGCGGCGATCGCGGTCGGCACCGAGACCGATGGATCGGTGGTCTGCCCCTCGTCGGTCAACGGCCTGGTCGGGTTCAAGCCCTCGATCGGTCTGGTCAGTCGTACCCATGTCGTGCCGATCAGCCATAGCCAGGATACGCCGGGCCCCATGGGTCGCAGCGTCCGAGACGTCGCGACGATGCTGTCGGCCATGGTGGGCCGCGATCCCGCCGATCCGGCGACGGCGAAGGCCATGGCCCGCGACTATACGACCGGCCTGTCGACCAGCGCCTTGTCGGGAATGCGAGTCGGGGTGATCCGGCCCAAATCGATGTCGGCACCCCTGCGCGAGCGGTATGATCAGGCTCTGGACACGCTCAGGGCGGCGGGTGCCATTCTGGTCGATGTGACGGTGCCCGAACTAAAGGGGCTGGGCGATGCCGAACAGACCGTGCTGATGACCGAGTTGAAGGCCGATCTCGACGCCTATCTCGCCACCACGCCCGCCGCCGTGAAGACACGGACACTCGATCAGGTCATCGCCTTCAATCGCGAGCACGCGGTCGAGGAAATGCCGTTCTTCGCACAGGAATTGTTCGAGCAGGCGGCGAAGACAAAGGGCTTGAAGGATCCCGCCTATCTCGAAGCCCGGCGGACATCCCTGCGGCTGGCGGGCGAGGACGGTATCGATGCGATGTTGAAGACGGCGCGCGTGCAGGTGCTGGTCGCGCCGACCTATGATGCGGCGTGGCTGAGCGATCCGATACAGGGCGATCAGTATGACGGACCCTCGGCCTCCGAACTGCCGGCGGTGGCGGGGTATCCGCATCTGACCGTACCGATGGGGCTGGTCCGGGGAATGCCGGTCGGCCTGTCCTTCATCGCTAACGGAGATGCCGACGCGGTCGTGCTGGGGGCGGGCTATGCCTATGAACAGCGTGCCAGGGCCCGGCAGGCGCCGCGCTATCTGCCGCAGGCCGATGTGGGGAAGGGACTGGACGGACGGTAAGAAAAAGGCCCCGGCGGGAACCGGGGCCTTTCTTGTTCGGGGCGAGGCGCGGTTAGAAGGTTCCGCGCAGGCCGATCAGGAACTGGCGACCGGGCTTGTACTGGGTGAAGGTCGCATTCTCGAACTGGAAATAGGACCGCAGCGTCGCATTGGTGAAGTTGGCGACGTTGATGGTCAGCTGCGGCGCGCCGGGGATACCGAAAATCTTGTCGAGGTCGAACGCCGACGAGAAGTCGTAGGTGGTATAGTCGGTCCCGAACAATGCGGCGGCGGGGATGCCGTTCTGCGCCGCGCCGCTATTCTGCGATCCCTGCCGCGAGGTGGTGGCGACGCGCAGCATCACGCCGTTCTTCTCGTAATAACCGGTGATGTTGTAGGTGAACGGCGCGACGCCGAAGGCGATGGCCGGGCCGTCGCTGCGCTGGTCGACGATCGTGGCGTTGGCGTTGAAGCCGAAGCCCGTGATGCCGATCGCGCGGGTCAGGAAGTCGAGCGGCTGGACCCACTGGAACTCCAGGCCATTGATGGTCAGCTTGTTGGGCACGTTGACCTGCGACGTGACCTGGACCTGCGCCTGACCAGGCCCGCCGCGCGCGTCGATCGCGATCTGCTGCGTCGGGTTCAACGTATCATAGGTGATGCCATACTGCGCCAGGTTGGAGAAGGGCACCGTGTTGATCGCGGTCGTCGTGAAACCCTCAATCGACTTGCGGAAGGCATTGAAGCTGACCACGCCCTCACGACCGGTATAATATTCGAAGCCCAGGTCGAGATTGGTCGACAGATAGGGCGCGAGCGCCGGGTTGCCGATCGACGCCTGATCCGCCGAGGGCGCGCCGAAATTGACGCCCGGAAGCTGCGCCGACGGATCGGGCCGGGTCATGGTGCGCGATCCGGCGACGCGGACCACCGCATGTTCGCCGACATCATAGGCGAAGGTCGCGGCGGGCAGCCATTCGGAATAGACGTTGCGCGTCTCGGCGATGTTGACGATGTTCGGATAGCGGCTGCCATCCGGGAGCGACCCGCCGCCCGCCGGCGCGTTGCGCGGATCGGGCAGCGAGACGCGGCCCGAGATGGTCTGGATCGTGTTGACGTAGCGCAGGCCGACATTGAAGCGTAGCGTGTTGCCGCCCAGGTCCTGCGCGCCGTTCAGGGTCGCGAAGGCCGACTTGACGACTTCGCGGATGAAGCCGCCGCTGGCGCCGGTGTTCGCCGCACCCGTCTCCGGCGCATTGTCATGAAAATACTGGTAGTTGCTGGCGGCGGCGAAGGCGGGCCAGTCGACCGTCACGAATCCGGCAGGGCCCGGCTTCAGATAGCTGGGTGCGGCGCTGTTGGGGATCAGCGATCCACCATAGCTGACCTGGCCGTTCGTGCCCGTGCTGAAACCCGTGCCATAACCGGGATAGGTCGGATAACCGGCGGGCGCCGCGCCGGGGGCGTTCAGCCCTTCGCACGGCGGCTGGGAGTTGGGCGAGGGAACGGCGACGTTGGGATTGTTGCCGCACACCGCATTCTGCCAGAACTGGCTGTTGTCGAAACCGCGGATCTGGCGCGACGTGTTGTCATAGGCACCGCCGACCTTCAGGTTCAGCGCGGTGTCGCCCCAGGTCAGGTCGCCCCGGAACCCCTTGTTGATGTTGAGTCGGCGTTCGTCCTGAAGGTTGACGCGACTGCCCGCATACCAGCCGAAACTGTTCGGATCGTTCAGATCGAGCGCGCTGGTGATCGTCGGCAGGCCGCCATCGTTCGAATAGGTGACGGTATTGCCCACGCCCAGCGGCGTGGTCATGCCGACGGTCGGGCTTTCGCGGTGGAAGGTCGAGCGCGCGTAATTGCCCTGGAAGTTCAGCTTGAGCTTGTCGGCGATCTCCCACTCGCCGCCAGGATTGACGCTCCAGAGGTGTGTCGTCTCGGTATAGGGACGGAATTCGTTGAAGAACTGGACATTGGCGAAGGTGCCACCGGTGACCGTGCAGCCCGCGCTGCAATCCGCCTTGTCGAACGTCAGATTGGTCGGGATGATCGCGCCGTTGCGGACGATCCACGCCATGTTCTCCCGGGTCAACTCGTTCTTCTTGTAGCCATAGAGGCCATCGACATAGAAATGCAGCGTATCGGTCGGGCGATACTCCGCGCTGACGATCGCGTTTACGCGGTCGCGCGGCCCCCGGATGCTGGTGAAGCGACCAAGACGCGGCAACAGGCCGTTGTCGATCTGCTGGATCGTCGCGCCCGGATTGTTGGCTAGCAGGAAGGCGGAGTCGATCGTCGTACCAGGGACCAGCCCACCCCCGGCCCCGTTCGGAACCACCGCCGGGATCGTCCAGTTGCCGCCGCCGGTGCCGTTGCATCCGGTCGCCGCGCCACACTGCGCGGCGGTCAGGGCAGGGTTGGTGTAGCCGATCGTCTCATACCCGCGCGTATCGGTGAAGATACGCTGCGCCGAGACGCCCGCCAGGATGCCGAAGGTGTCGTTGCGCCAGCTTCCGATCAGCGATCCACGCGCGCCGATGCGATCTTCCGGCGTCTGCTTTGTGCCCTGGATGTTATAGGCCAGGAACGGGCCGTTGCGGTCGAACGGCCGGGCCGAGCGCAGGTCGATATTGCCCGCCGCGCCACCTTCCAGCAGGTCGGCGGTGTAGCTCTTGTTCACGGTCAGCTTGGTGAACAGGTCGGTCGGGAAGAAGCTGAGGTCGACCGAGCGGTCGGTGCCTTGCGCATCGGTCGCGCCCGACGAAGCCACGGCGATCGGCGCGCCGTTCAGCGTGACGTTGGTGAAGTTCGAGCCGAGCCCGCGAATGGCGACGTTGGTGCCTTCGCCGGTCACGTCGCGGGTGATCGTGACGCCGGGAATGCGGTTGAAGGATTCCGCGATGTTCGTGTCGGGGAACTTGCCGATATCCTCGGCGAAGATCGAGTCGGTGAAGCCGGTCGAGGCGCGCTTGGCATTGGTCGACTTGGCAAGGCTGGAGCGATAGCCGGTGACGACGATATCCTCGCTCGGCGTCCCCTGGGTCTGGTCGGTCTGCGGCGCCGGCGGCGTCGAGGGGCCGTTGTCCTGGCCATCCGCCGGGACCTGTTCCTGGGGTGGGGGAACAGCTTGGGCCAGGGCCGTAGAGGCGGTCACCGCGCCGACCGCCGTGGCGCACAGCAGCGTCAGGCGGCACAGGCGGATATGGGGTGTGGATTTCATGTCAGGTCCTCTCTGTCGACCCGCTGCCGTTCGTCGCGGCATGCGGGGGCATTCATGTGATGATGAAGATGATCGAAGCGCCGCGATCAGGCGGTGGAGGCGGGTTGTCGTCGAAAGGGCGCGCGGCATCGGTCGAAGCCGGAAATGCTATTGCCCTGGAAACCATTCCGCTTCCCCCTCATGACCGTCTGGCGCGGCATTGCTGATAGCGCTATCGATATGCCTATCGGTCAGGAAGTCAAATGCAAATTGGTTAGGCCGAACTGGGGAGCAGGAAATTCACAATTAAGTCACGATCGGGCGCGGCGTAGGGCTTGCTTCGATCCTACATGATCGTGATTGCGCAAGAAAAACATGCATTATCAATGAGGGAAATGCGCTTCACGTGATCGGACGGACCAAACTGCAATCGTTGGTCATATGAAAAGGCTTGGCGATTCGGCTGGCGTGCAACGACGCTGATGACGCTCATTGGTCCGTCCGCAGACCCTGTCATTTCTAATGGGCCTGACCAGGCGCATATGGAAATTGCTGCGATCTGTACCACGCCAGATCATGCTCGGGGGGGCGAACGCCCGAGGGAAGCGGGCGATGGTTGACCGACATCCAATAGGCCAGGCTCGCATCCCGCCACCAGCGCGCCTCGCGTCCCTGAACGGCGAGATAGGTCGCGGTCTTCTGCCAGCGCTCCGTATCGATCCGGTCGCGTAGGCTGTCCCACTGCCGCTGCATCTGTTCGACATAGGCGACGCCCCGATCGTAACGCGCGACCAGATTTGTCCATAGGGTCTGCCCATTGGCCATGCGCCGGTCCCATGACACGTGATGGAACCAGAGGAGCATCGACTCCGGCGTCGTCTCGGGCTTGGCGAATGCCCTGGCGATGGGCCCGGCATATTGGCCGACCGCGTTGCTGCCCGACGCAGTCCGATCGAATCCGATCCCGGTGGCGTCGGCCCGGTGATAATAGACGGGGTTCCATTCCGGCCGTGCCAGTTCCGACACCCAAGGGCCGGGCCCATAATGGTGGCCGGTCGCCATCAGGTGCGCCAGCCCGAATGCGCCGGTATAGTCGACGACCGCTTCGCGCGATCCCATCATCATGGCAGTGATCGTGTCGACGACCTGGGGATCGGTGCCGAAGGTCTGCGCGACCCATGCGCGGGCGATCCCCTCCGCCGACAGGTCGGGGTCCCAGGCGAGGCGGCCGAAGGCATACCAATTGGCTTGGTTGAAGGTCGATCCGCTCCAGTCCCGGTCACGCCCGATATTCGCGACGCCCGCCATGCCCGACAACTTGTGATGCTCGGCCTGCCCGTCGACGACATTGGCCACCGTCTCGCCCGGCTTCTGCCCGGTGCGGGCGTCGAGTGTCTCCGTAAAGAGCGGGCCGAGATAGGCCAGGTGGGTCGCGAAGCCGAGATACTCCTTGGTGATCTGGAACTCGATCATCAGCGGCGTGCGCGGCATGGCGCCGAACAGGGGGTGGAAAGGCTCGCGCGGCTGGAAGTCGATCGCGCCGTTCTTTACCTGAACCAGCACATTGTCGGCGAATTTGCCGTCCAAAGGCTTGAATTCGGTATAGGCCTGCTTCGCGCGATCCTCGGGGTCGGTCTCGGCATAGACGAAAGCCCGCCACATCACGATACCGCCATGATCGCGCACGGCGGCGGCGAGCATGTTCGCGCCGTCGGCATGGCTCGCGCCATAATCGCGCGGGCCTGGCTGGCCCTCGCTATTGGCCTTGACCAGAAAGCCGCCGAAGTCGGGAATCGCGCGGTAGATTTCGTCCGCCTTGGCCTTCCACCAGGCCGCGACCGCCGGATCGCGCGGGTCGGCGGTCTTCAGTCCCCCGAGTTCGATCGGCGCGGAGAAGCGGACCGACAGGTAGACGCGGATACCCCATGGCCGGAACACTTCCGCCAGCGCCGCCGCCTTGGCGATATACGCGGGGGTTAGGCTGTCGGCCTTGGCGTTGACGTTGTTGAGGACCGTGCCATTGATTCCGATCGACGCATTGGCGCGGGCATAGTCGGTATAGCGCGGATCACGAAAGTCGGGGAGCGTCCACCAGTCCCAGAGCGATTGCCCGGCATAGCCACGCTCCACCGATCCATCCAGATTGTCCCAGTGGTTGAGGACGCGCAGTTTCACCTTGGGGCTGGAGCGGAGAGTTAGAGCGTCGGTTTTGCCGCCCGTCGCAAGATGGCGGATGAGCGCGAATGCCCCATATAGAACGCCTCGATCGCTATTGCCCGCGATGAAGAGGACCCGCTGCCCGTCCAGCGTCACATCGCGAATCAGATAGCCCTCATCACCCAGATTTTCGGCGGTGAGGCGCAGTGACTGAAGACCGGAAGCCGACGTGGTTCCGATGACAATGGGCGGTGTAACGGCCGAAATGTCGCGTCGAAGCTCCGACTCCGCCAGGCGGAGGGTGGGCGTATCGCCTAACCGCTTTATATTTATCTGTCTGACCGATGAAGGGGCTGGGCGCAGCCAAAGGGCATAGCCATCATCCGCACGCGCAGAAACCGGTAGCGTTGCCAGCGGGATAGACAGCGCTCCCAGCAATAGACGTATCCGGTTCATGCCATTCTCTCCCGCTGCACCGCCGATTGACAAGCTGGCGCTTGATCATCACGGTACCGCTATCAGACCAATTGGCAAGTCGATTGAACGACTTTTGGACAGAGGAGAGGGTGCGATGGCCCATAAACCGGACCTGCCCCACCGGGTGGTGGCGATGAATGCCCCCGCGCACGCCCTTCGCGCCTCGTCCGCCCATGGGTTTCTCGATGCCGCTCGCGGCGACGCCATCGCCGTCGTCATCGATATTGCCTGAAGGACCGTTCATGCCCAAAATTGTTGCCGCCCGCCTGATCGTGACTTCGCCGGGGCGCAATTTCGTCACGCTGAAGATCGAATGCGACGACGGCACCACTGGTCTGGGCGACGCGACGCTCAACGGACGTGAACTCGCGGTGGCCAGCTATCTCCAGGATCATGTCATTCCCTGCCTGATCGGCCGCGACGCGCATCGGATCGAGGATATCTGGCAGTATCTCTACAAGGGTGCCTATTGGCGGCGCGGCCCGGTAACGATGACGGCGATCGCGGCGGTCGACATGGCGCTGTGGGATATCAAGGGCAAACTCGCCGGCATGCCGGTCTATCAACTCCTTGGCGGCGCATCGCGCGAGGCGTGCCTCGTCTATTGCCACGCCAACGGCACCACTATCGAGGATACGATCGCCACCGCAATCCGTCACCGGGACGAGGGTTATCGCGCGATCCGTCTGCAATGCGGGGTGCCGGGGCTTGCTTCGACCTATGGCGTCGCCAAGGCGGGGCAGCGCTACGAACCCGCCGATGCCGATCTGCCGAGCGAGAGCGTCTGGTCGACCGAGAAATATCTCCGGATCGTCCCCGAACTGTTCGCCGCCGCGCGTGAGGCTTTGGGTTGGGACGTGCATCTGCTTCACGATGTCCACCACCGGCTGACCCCGATCGAGGCCGGGCGACTGGGTAAGGATCTGGAGCCCTATCGTCCCTTCTGGATCGAGGATGCGACCCCTGCCGAGAACCAGGACGCCTTCCGCCTGATCCGCCAGCATACCACCACGCCGATCGCGGTGGGCGAGGTGTTCAATTCGATCTGGGATGCCAAGCATCTGATCGAAAACCAGTTGATCGACTATATCCGCGCGACCGTGGTCCATGCGGGTGGCCTGACCCATTTGCGGCGGATCGCGGCGCTGGCCGATTTGTATCAGGTCCGCACCGGCTGTCACGGCGCGACCGATCTGTCGCCCGTCACGATGGCGGCGGCGCTGCACTTCGGCCTGTCGGTGCCCAATTTCGGCATTCAGGAGCATATGCCCCATACCGAGGAGACGGATGCGGTCTTCCCGCATCATTACCGGTTCGAGGACGGCATGATGCATCCTGGCGACGCGCCGGGCCTGGGGGTCGAGATCGACGAGGAACTGGCGGCGACCTATCCCTATAAGCGCGCCTATCTGCCGGTGAACCGCCTGGAAGACGGCACGCTGTGGAGCTGGTAATATGAGCGACCTGACCCAAGCGGCCGAGACGGCGCCCGACACCGCCGCCCAAGCCGTCCCGCCGCCGCGCGGTCGCGTACGATGGGTCATTTGCGGCCTGCTCTTCGCGGCGGTGGTGCTCAGCTATATCGACCGGTTGGTGCTGGGGGTGCTCAAGCCGCAGCTTACCGCGCTCTATGGCTGGACCAATAGCGGCTATGGCGACATCACGGGCTATTTCCAGGTCGCCTATGGCTTCGGCTTCCTGTTGTTCGGCTGGCTGATCGATCGGATCGGGCCGCGTGCGGGGTATCTGGTGGCGATGGGGGCGTGGACGGTCGGGCATTTCGCCCAGACGCTGGTCACCTCGACCACCGGTTTCGCCATCGCCCGCATTCCGCTGGCCTTTGGCGAGGCGGGCACCTTTCCCTCCGCGCTGGCCGCCGCGTCGCAATGGTTTCCGAAGAAGGAGCGTGCCTTTGCGATCGGTATCTTCAACGCCGGGGCGAATGTCGGGGCGGTGGTCACGCCGCTGCTGATCGGTTTCCTCATCGCCGATCTGGTGCTCGACTGGCGCTGGGCGTTCATCATCACGGGGCTGTTCAACCTCGTCTGGCTGACCGCCTGGTGGCGGCTCTACCATCCGCCGCACGCCCATCCGCGGATCACGCCCGAGGAACGCGCCTGGATCGAGGCGGAGCCGGTCGAAACCACGGGCCGCGCGGGGTTCCTGACCGTCATGCGGCACCGGGAAGCCTGGTCCTATATGACCGGGCGCTTCCTGATCGATCCGGTGTGGTGGACATTCCTCTTCTGGCTGCCGGACTTTTTCCACAGCCGCTATGGCTATGACCTGAAGAGCTTCGGGCCGCCGCTGGTCGCCATTTACATCATGGCCGATGTCGGGGCGATCGTCGGCGGCTGGTATTCTTCACGCCTGCTCAAGCAGGGGATCGCGACCGGTCGGGCCCGCAAGCGGGCGATGTTCGTCTGCGCGCTGTTCGCACTGCCGGTCATGTTCGCGGCGCAGGCCAGCAGCATCTGGATCGCGGTGGCGATGATCGGTCTGGCCTGTGCCGCGCATCAGGGGTTTTCGACCAATTTGTTCGCACTGCCCGGCGATCAGTTCCCGCGTTATGCGCAAGGGACACTGATCGGCCTTGGCGGGTTCGCCGGCGCGACAGGCGGGTTCATCGCGTCGAAGGCGCTGGGCGTCCTCCTCGACCGGGTGGGCAGCTATCAGCCCTTCTTCATCGCGTGCGGCATGGCCTATCTGGTCGCACTGCTGATCTTCCATCTGCTCAATCCGCGCTACCGGGACGTGCGGATCGCGACGTAAGTGCGGACAGGATCCCGGCGGCGGGCCGGGATCCTGTCCCTGGCGAGCGTCAGGCGCTGACGTTCAGCGACGCGGCGTCCAGATCGACCTCCAGTTCACGCGGCCAGAAGCGCAACTCGCCGCATTTCGCGACGAATGCCTTGGCCTCCTTCGCCTTGGTGAGGGCGATGAAGCCCTCATCGCGGTCCGTCACTCCGGCGGCCTGGAACAGCGCCTCTGCATCGGCACTGTGACCGATGAACTTGCAATGCGCGAAGGCGTCCGCGACGAAGTCCTTGGCGGTCGCATCCTTGGCCAGCATCGTCACTCCGGCCGAGGACGGCAGGACGGCCACTGCGTCGTACAGCACCGAGGGGCCGCCATCGATCTTCTGCTTGGCCGCGACGCTGGTCCCGTCGTCCAGCGTCACGCCACCGATCTTGGGCGCCACGACCTCCCACAGACCGCCCACGGCGTCGAGCGCCTTGGTCAGCCCGGCGAACAGTTCGGCACTCGACCCGTCGGTCAGCAAAATGCCCATCTTGCGCCCCTTGAAGTCGTTCGGACCGTTGCCGACGATGCTCAGCTTGGGCGATGGCGAAAGTTCGAGGGTCGGCTTGGCCGCCTTGGCGGGTTCCGGCAGGTCGAGCCCCAGGCCATCCGCCACGGTCGCCGCCAGACCTTCGTCGATCAGCCGCAGGTGGGAGACGGCACGGGCGCGGATATCGACGCGCTCGACCTTCGAAAGTTCGAATACCAGGGCGTCGCCGATATGCTTCTGTTCGATCGGTAACTGGCTGACGAAGAACTGACGTGCCTGGCTATAATGGTCGGAGAAGGTCTCCGCCCGGATACGCTGCTTGGTGCCCTGCACCTCGGCGGGGTAGCTGCGATAGCCGATGGTCGGATTTTCACGCGGGCCGCCGTCCGGACCCCAGCTATTGGGCTCGTAATTGGCGCGCCCCTTGGGATTGTGCATCGCCATATGGCCGTCTTGCTGGAAATTCATCACCGGACAGCGCGGCGCATTGACCGGGATATGGGTGAAGTTCGGCCCGCCCAGTCGCTTCAACTGCGTATCGAGATAGGAGAAGTTGCGCCCGTGCAGTAGCGGATCGTCCGAGAAGTCGATGCCCGGCACGACATTCTGGGTGCAGAAGGCGACCTGTTCGGTGCTGGCGAAGAAATTGTCCACATTTCGGTTGAGGGTCAGCGTCCCGATGATGCGGACGGGAACATCCTCTTCCGGGATCAGCTTGGTCGAATCGAGGTGGTCGAAGGGCAGCTTGTCGGCCGTTTCCTGATCGAACAGCTGCACGCCCAGATCCCATTGCGGGAAGTCGCCGCCCTCGATCGCCTGCCACAGGTCGCGGCGGTGGAAATCGGGATCGGCGCCGTTGATCTTGACCGCCTCGTTCCACAGGACCGATTGCAGTCCCTGGCGCGGTTTCCAGTGGAATTTGACGAAGGTCGACTTGCCCTCGGCGTTGACCAACCGGAAGCTGTGGACGCCAAAGCCCTCCATCGTGCGGAAGGAGCGGGGGATCGTCCGGTCGGACATCTGCCACATCACCATGTGCCACGCCTCGGGGCTGAGGCTCGCAAAGTCCCAGTAATTGTCATGCGCCGACTGCGCCTGGGGAAAGGCGCGGTCGGGTTCCTGCTTCACGGCGTGGACGAGGTCCGGAAACTTGATCGGGTCCTGGATGAAGAACACCGGGATATTGTTGCCAACGATATCCCAGTTGCCCTGCTTCGTGTAGAATTTGACGGCAAAGCCCCGCACGTCGCGGGCGAGGTCCATCGACCCCTTGTTGCCCGCCACGGTCGAGAAGCGGACGAAGACCTCGGTCTGCTGCCCCACCTCGCTCAGCACATCGGCACGGGTATAGTCGGCCAGGCTGTCGGTCAGCTCGAACACGCCGTGCGCGCCATAGCCGCGCGCATGGACGACGCGCTCGGGAATGCGCTCATGATCGAAGTGGAAGATCTTCTCACGCAGGATGAAGTCTTCGAGCAGCGTCGGGCCGCGCTCACCGGCGCGCAGGCTGTTCTGGTCATCGGCAACCGGCACGCCCTGCTGCGTGGTCATCGTCCGTGCGGGGTCCTCGGTCGTCTGATGCGTTTCCCCGCCATGCCCCTGGGGTTCGGCATAATGGGTCGGCATCTCGGCACCGGCGGGGAGGGGCGGGGCCTTGGCGGGCGTTTCGCCCTTGAGCTTTCCGGCATCGCCCTTGCTGCTCTTATTCGCCATGCTGCTGTCTTTCGCTATTGATCGGGATCATCCCGTCAACGCGCGAACCCCGACTTCGCCCGACATTTAAATGATTGATATGCGTCAAGTCGGGTTCGGCAGTGGACCTCGATGGTTCAGGGGATCAGGCGATTTTGGCGGAGTTGCTCGAAAAGGGCGTAGAACGCATCGTCGGTCGGTCGATAATCGGCGAAGCCCAGGCGACGGCTCTTGCTCATGTCGGTCACCACTTCGATCGGGCGGCCGAGGTCCGCGTCGGTGTGCCATGGCGAGGCCAGCCGGTTAAGATCCTGCTCGACCAGCCCATTGCGTTCGGCGATCCGACGCCAGAGCGCCGCGTCGTCCGCCATCTGCTGTTCCAGAGGACGGACCGTGCCGTCGAAGGGGGCAGGCGTGACCCCGAACCACTCGGCGATACGGCCCCACATCCATTGCCACCGAAAGACATCGCCATTGACGACATTGAATGCTTCGTCATGTGCTGCTTCCGTCTCGGTTGCCCAGAGGAGATGGCGGGCGAGTTGTCCGGCGTCGGTCATGTCGGTCAGCCCGGACCACTGCGCTGCGGAGCCCGGAAAGGTGAAGGGCCGCCCCGTCTCGCGGCATAGCGTCGCATAGACGGCGAGCGTCGTCCCCATGTTCATCGCATTGCCCACGGCCAGCCCAATGACCGTATGGGGCCGGTGGACGCTCCAGGTAAAACCGTCGCGGGCGGCGGCGGCGAAGACCTCGTCCTCCTGCGCATAATAGAAATTCTCGACGTCCAGCCGCCCCTGTTCCTCGCGGAAAGGCGTCTGCGGCAGCGTGCCCTTCCCATAGGCTTCGAACGGGCCGAGATAATGCTTGAGCCCGGTGACCAGCGCGACATGGCGTGGCCCCTTGGGCTTGGGGAGGCCGTCGAGCAGGTTGCGAACCATGGCGCCGTTCACGCGGATATTCTCCGCCTCGCTGTCCTGGCGCAGCCATGTGGTAATGAAGACGGCATCGGGGTTCAGGTCGCGTAACGCCTCGTCCGTGGCGGTCGCATCCTGCAGGTCGGCTGCGACCGGACGGACGCCGTTCTGTTCGCGAGGGCGACGGGCGAGCCCGTGAACGTCCCAACCCTGTTCCACGAGCAGTTTCGCCGTCGCGCTGCCCACGATACCGCTCGCGCCCACCACCAATGCCGTTTTCGTCATGAAGAACTCCTTGTCGCCAGAGAGTTAGGCATGGCTGGACAGGTGTTCCAGAAGGCACCATCTGGTGCCCTGGGTACCAGGGAGTAACCATGTGAAGCCAGGCACGGCGGACGACGAATGGCGGGAAGACTGCGCACCCCGGCGCGTCTTGGAACTCTTTGCCACCAAATGGACGAGCATGGTCCTGCACACCCTCCATGCCCGCCATCAGGGGGCGGCGCGGACCGGCATATTGCTCCGCAGCCTGCCGGGCATCTCGAAGAAGATGCTGACCCAGACCGTCCGCGACATGGAAACGAGCGGCCTGATCAGCCGTCACGTCCAAAGCGCGATCCCGCCGATGGTCGAGTACCGCCTGACGGAACTGGGCCGACGCTTCGTGGAGCCGGTGGAGCTGCTGTACGGCTGGGGCCGGGACAATGCCGACGCGCTGGACCAGTTGTTACCGCGCCCCGGTTCCCGACGCGGTTAGCGGCCTTTCGATCGAACGCTCCGCGTGCAGCGTCACGGCTTCGCATAGGGCGTGGGTGGCGATGATCGCATCCGCCTGGGTTCGGCCGCCGTCGCGCACCGCCGTCAGGAAGGCGGTGCACATCGCCTCGAATCCGCGTTGTTGCCCGACCGGCGTCCAGTCCCCCCGGCGATGGCGGCATTCGGTACCATCCATATGGACCTGCTCGGAAATGTTGAGAACCGAGCGCCGCATGCCGTTCCCCATCGCATCCAGCCGCTCCTCGTTCAGCCCGCTGTCCCGGTGCATGGACCCGATCGCGGTAAAGTCCCGACCCGCCAGCATCAGGGTGACCGCCGTCAGCATACCGCGGTCCACCTGGGTTTCGATCGACTGTCGTTCCACCGCCCCCGGCGCCAGGAAGAGAAGCGTATCAATGACATGGATGAAGTCGTCGAAGATCACCCGGCGCGGCGTATCGGGCTGTCTATGGCGGTGCTTTTCCATGACGATCAGGTTCGCTGACGATCCCCGGAGCTCGGTATAGCTGGGTGCGAAACGGCGATTGAAGCCGACGCTTAGTAACGTCTGCTGTCGCTCGGACAGGGCCACCAGTCGCTCGGCCTCCGCCAGATTATCGGCGAGCGGCTTGTCCACGAATGTCGGGATGCGACGCTCCAGCAATGTGCGGACCAGCGCGGGATGCGCTTCGGTTGCGGCGTGAACGAAGGCGGCGTCGAAGGCCGCGCCATCGATCGCATCCGCAAGGCTGTGATGCAAGGATGCGGCGTGGAAGGCCTTGGCCGCATGGTCGAGGACCTGCGCGTCGCGGGTCACCAGATGCAGTTCGATGTCGGGCCGGGTGCTCAATATCGGCAGATAAGCTTTGCGCGCGATATCGCCCAAACCGATGACCAGCACGCGCATTTCCATCTCCCTCGCCATCATGACGGATTGCGCCACCTATCCCGAATGTCTACCAAATTCGGGTGCATCCTGTCCCATCCGATCCTATCGAGGCGCGCGTCAAATTATGCGACGCGCTGGATCGTATCGGGTCGGAGGACCGGGACGCGCTGAGCGACCTTTACCGGATGACGTCGGCCAGGCTGTTCGGCATATGCCTGCGCATCTGCGGTGATCGCAGCGCGGCCGAGGATGTCCTCCACGATGTCTATGCGACGATCTGGAAAAGGGCCGGGGCCTATGAGCCGGGGCCCGCAAGCCCGATGGCCTGGCTCGCGACGATCGCGCGCAACCGTTCGATCGATTGGGTCCGGGCGCGGCGCAAGCGTCCCACGTTGCCGATCGATGAGGCGGCGGAGATCGCGGACGATACACCCGACCAGGCCCTGACCGCTGAACGGACCGAAACCGCACGGCGTCTGCACGAATGCCTGGAGGCGCTGGAGGGGCGGCAAAGGGACGCTATCCGAACCGCCTTTTTCGACGGCAAGACCTATGCCGAACTGGCCGATGCCAAAGGAGTGCCGCTCAGTACGATGAAGAGCTGGGTCCGGCGCGGGCTGATGCAGTTGCGGGGGTGCGTCGGTGATGACTGAGCCCGATCCCGACATGATGGCCGCCGAACTGGTGCTGGGTTTGCTCGACGGCGAGGAACGCGCGGAGGCGCTTCGTCGCACCCTATCGGATCGCGATTTTGGGCGGGAGGTGGATTGGTGGCGCCGTCACCTCGGCGATCTGTTCGACGAGTATCGCCCGGTCCAGGCACCGCAGGATATCGTAGATCGGATCGCGGCACCGCCACCTTCCGCCTCACGGCGCCCGCTATGGGCGGCGGTTGCCGTGGCGATGGCGGTTGCGGCTGTCCTCCTGCTTCTCGTGCTCCAGCGACCGGAGCCGGTTTCACTTCCCCGGCCTGAGGCTCCATCCTCGAACGTCATGATCGCCGCGCTGGCGCCGAGCGACAAGCGCCTCACCCCGACCGGCGCGACGGTCGATACGGATCGGGGTGAGATTCGGGTCGCCGCGACCGAGCTGGCACCGCCGGACAAGGCCGCACAGCTCTGGATCATTCGGGATGGCACGCCGCGGTCGCTGGGGCTGCTGAACCGGGCGGGAGCGACGCGGATCGCGCTTCCCATCGGCGAGCGGGCGAACCTTCGGAGCGGGGCCGTGCTGGCCATTTCGATCGAGCCGCCAGGCGGATCGCCGAAGCCGGTGCCGACCGGTCCGGTCGTCGCCACCGGCACGCTCGCAGCAACCTGATCTAGAAGAGCAGCGCCCCGCCGGTGACGAGGCGCAGGCCGGGAGAGGCGTGATTGAGGCCCGCGACGGCCAGAACGTCCAATTGCATGACCTTTGTCGGTCGCCACGCAGCGGACAGCGCGGCCAAGGCCATCGTTTCGTGCTGATCGGGTTCGTTGTCGCGCTCCAGCGATAGCTCGGCGGTCGCGGTGACCTTTTCGGTGAATTTGTAACGCAGCCCGGTGATCTCGCTATAGGCCAGGTGTCGACCCATTCCCGACTGATTGGCGGCGGCATCCGCCTCGCCGGTCAAGGCGATACCGAGTTTCTCGGTCAGGTCATATTGGACCGGCACGATCACGCCGGTCGACGAGGTCCCCGCACCGACGGGATAGCGGCCGGTAGGGGCGGTCACATAGGCCTGGACACCGGCGGAAAAGGCCTTGCCCTTCTGCCCGGCCAGATGCTGGCGGATCGCGAAGGTCAGATCGCCCGTGCCCGTCACGCTATCGATGCTGCCGTCGGCCTTATCCCGCGTGCGATCGCGGCCATAACCCACCCAGTCGAGTTGCAACTCGGTGTTCTTGCCGACGCCCACACGGGTCAGGATATCGGCGGTGACGATCCGGTCCTCCCGCTGGTCGGGTTGATCGTCGCGTTGCCAGTCCAGGGTCGAAACCTCGACATGGACGCGACCGGGCTCTGTAGTGCAACTGGAGCCGCCGATGCTCGGGCGGGTGGGGCAAAAGCGGGGTTCGTCATCTTCGGCGAACACGGGCGCTGCGGCGAGCGTCGCCATGACGCCGGCCGCCGCCATCATCGTACGTGCCACCCGCATCATATTCCCCCTAACCATTTGAAATACGACTTAGCCTTTGTCCCGTTACCGTCCAACGCATCAATAGGGCGGGGACGTCCGGGCGCGTTGCTCGCGCGCGGCGGAGGCCCACCAGGCCAGATCGTCGGCGAAGCGCGGAAAGGCGCGGGTCAGCGCGGCCCCGCCGTCGCCGGTCGGCTTTCCTTCCGCATCCAGTGTTTGGCCGATCCCGCCGACGCTCAGCGTGCTGGAGACGACCACCATACCCATCTCCGACAGCGTTCCATGCCAGGCCACGCTGGCATGCGCCCCCGCCAGCCGCCCCGCCGAATAGCTGGCGATCGCGGCGGGGCGCCAGAACCATTCCTCCAGGAAATGGTCGGTCAGGTTCTTGAGGCCCGGCTGCTGTCCCCAATTATATTCGCCGGTTACGAAGACGAAGGCATCCGCGTCGCGGATCTTGCTCGCCAGCCGCTCCATGGCCTCCGGCGCTTCACCCTTCGGATATTCCTTGTACATGCGGTCCAGCATCGGAAGGCCGATCGCCTTGGCGTCGATCAACTCAGGCTCCGCACCGCGCTCGTTGAAGGAGCGGACAAGGAAATCCGCCAGACGGATACCTTGTCGATCCGAGCGGTAGGAGCCGTAGAGGATCAGAATGCGGTCGGCCATCGCTCACCTCCGGGTCGTGGAACGACAGGATCAACGCCAGTGCAGGTCGGACGATCCCGCGCGCCTCATCCCTTCGCCGCGATCGCCCCCAGTTCCTCCAGGTCGAGGTCATGTTCCAGGTCATGCAACGTCTCGTCATCGATCCGCCCGGCGCGGTGCAGACGGACCAGTTCGGCGCGCCCCGCCTGCACGGCGGCGATGATGACGTTGAAATGGCTTTCGATCGCGACGGTGCGCTCCTCCGCCGTCCCTTCGAAATTCTCGCCCGCCGTCGCGCGCGTGCGATATCGGCGGAGCAATTGCGGATGGATGACCTGTCCTTCGGCGTCATGCGCCTCGCGCTCCACCGCCGCCAACTGGGCCCGGAACATCGCATGTTCGGCGGCATGAAGATCGAGCGACGGGCGGGATGCCTCGTCCTCGGCCGGCTTCGCCCACCGGATCATCCAACCGAGCGACGTACCCTGGACCAGCACCGTGACCAGGATGGCCACGAAGGCGGTCATCAGCATCAGGTCGCGGGCGGGCATGGTTTCGGGCAGGGACAGGGCGACGGCGAGCGTCACCACGCCGCGCATCCCCGCCCAACTCATCACCAGCGCGGCACGAGGTCCGAGCGGGCGGGCACTTCTCCATCCCATCCGGCGCAGTGCCGCGACGATCGCGTCGATGCCGAAAATCCATAGGAACCGTGCCACGATGACCGCCGCCACGATCCACAGCACGGGCCCCGCCATCCGTTCGAGGAACGCCGCCGGATCGCCGACCCGCTCCAGCAAGCCGCGCAAGGACAGGCCGATCAGCGTGAACACCGCCGCTTCCAGCAGGAAAACCAGCACCTGCCAAAAGGCCAGCGCGCGGATGCGCACGCTCGCACTGAAGACGACATGCTGGTGCCAGCCACAGGTCAGCCCGGCGGTCACCACCGCGATCACGCCGGAGACGTGGAGCAACTCCCCAGCGATATAGGCGCTCCAGCATACCAGCAAAGTCGCTGCGATCATCAGCGTGTCGTCGCCCAGACGGCGGAGCAGCAGCACCCACAGCGTCCCGATCGCCGCGCCGACCGCGACGCCGCCGATGACCAGCAGGAAGAAACTACCGGTCGCCGTACCCAGGCTGAACGCCCCCGTCAGCACGGCGGCGACCGCGAAGCGGAACAGGACGAGCCCTGCGGCATCGTTCAACAGGCTTTCCCCCTCCAACAGGGTCGACAGCCTTCGCGGCAGCCGCACGCGCTGAAGCACGGCCCGCGCCGATACCGCGTCAGGGGGCGAGAGGATCGCACCCAATGCGACACAGGCCGCCCATGGCAGATCGGGCACGAGCAATCTGGCGACTACCGCGACGACTGCCGTCGTGAAGAAGACGGCTCCGACGGCCAGCGACAATATACCCGCCATATGGCGGCGAAACGCGGCGATGGCGGTGAACCACGCCCCGTCCATCAGTAGCGGCGGCAGAAACAAGACCAGCACCAGTTCGGGATCGATCGCGATGCTCGGCAGGCCCGGAACGAACGCGATGGCCCCGCCGCCCAGGATCAGTGCGGCAGCGGGCGGCAATGACAGGCGGTGCGCGAGATAGTGCAGACCGATCACCACGAGAAACATCGCGATGATCAACTCGAAACCTGCCGCTGCATGCATATCGCCGCTCCCCCGATCTGGCTTATCGGGGCAAAGCGGAAAAAGCCCGCCTAATCAATATGTATGCGCACCGACCCTGGAGGAAGTTCGACTACGGGCCCGTCCGACCGAAGGCCCAACCGCTTGCGATCCCCCGCGCGCGTTCCTCCAGCCTTTGCCAGACGGCACGCTCCTCCGCCGCATCGGCCAGCGCGCGATGTTCCGGCATGGCTTGCTTGGTGGCGGTCGCCCATGCGATCAGATCCGTCGTCACCGGCTCCAGCCGATCGGGCGGCACCGCGTCACGCAGGATGCGCGTCGCGCTCTCCCGCAAAGCGACATCGGTATCCTTCAGTCGCAGGGCGTGCCGGGGCAACCCGGCCGTGCGCAGTAACAGGCTGAGCCATTTTCCGTCCCAGGACGGTGCGCTGGCAAAGAGATCATGCTGGGAAAGCTGGTCCAGCATTCGGCGCGCGACCATGTCATGGGGCGCGCCGTCCTTGCTTAAGGTCGTCCGCGAAATGCCGTGGATACGCTCCGCCGCGTCATCCCAGTCATCCCAGGTCGGGCCAGGCGCGATCAGGTGGCTTTCCGACCGGCCATCCTCGAATATCCAGGCGACTTCGATCGGGTGGCTCTTGTCGGAAAGCGAGGATGCCTCGAAATCCAGAAAGACGTTCATCGGTCTTCCTCCAAGCTCGCATACCAGGGCGCGTAGCAGGTGTTCCGCGCCATCCGGCGATTCAGGTCCGGGCTGCCATCGTCCCACCAGACCGGCCCGCGTTCGCCCAGGCCCGTCTTCGCGGCCTGGACCCTGGAGCGCGCGATGCGAAGGGCCGCGTCGTCGCCCCCTTGCATCGCGCCACGCACCGCGCGCCGCGCATCCATGAGGTCGTCGACCAGCGCCTGCCGTTCTTCTGCCCCCAGATGGGGATTGCTCGTCCGCCACAACCGTCCCCGGACTACGATGTAACGGCCATCCGGTGTCGTCGGTGGCGCGCCATCGGCGGTCCGCGTCACCGGTTGCCGGCCTCCCGCTGCTGGGCGGCGCGTTCGGTAAGGGTCTTCAACGTCTCGTCGAAGCGTCCCTCGCGCTCGGCCTGGCGGAGGAACTGGACCTCATCGACCAGGATCTCGGATGGCGTTGGCGACCGGGCGAACTGCGCCGCCACGGCGTCGGCAAAGGCGTCGAGCGGCATATAGCCGGGCCGGTTGGCCTGCCCCGGCGTCAGGTCGGTCTGAACGCCCGGCGGGGCCAGTTCGATGATCTCGACCTTGCCCGCCAACTGGGTCCGCAGCGACACGGTGTAGGAATGGATGGCCGCCTTGGTCGCCGAATAGGTCGGTGCGGCAACGAGGGGCACATAGGCAAGCCCGGACGTGACGTTGACGATCGCGGCATCGGGAACGCCGATAAGATGGTCGATCAGCGCATTGGTCAGGCGGATGGGGCCCAGAATGTTGATCGCGAGGGTCGCCTCGGCATCGGACAGGTCGCGACGTCGCGTCAGGTCCTCGAACTTCATGATCCCGGCATTGTTGAACAGCACGTTCAGAGCGGGGAAATCTCTGACGATCTTCCGAGCGAACGCATCGACCGCTTCGGCATCCTCGACGTCCAAGACGGCGGTATGGATACGCTCACGCCCGGCGGCGGCGCGGTCCAGCGCGTCCTGACGCCGCCCGGCGATGATTACGGTATCGCCCCGATCGTGGAAGCGATGGGCCAGCGCCTCGCCTATGCCGCTGCCGCCGCCGGTCATCAGGATGGTGTTGCCGCTGGTCTTCATGCCGGATCGCTTTCAATTGCTGTGGTGCCGTGTGGGCCAAGGGGCGGCGGTTCACCGATCGCGATGGAGCAGCCCCCTGGCCGGGTCGATGGCCTGTCAACTCAAGCGGTGAAGGCACGTTCCGGTTGCGTGAATTTTCCGTCACGACATTCCAAGTTGCTGGCGCCGTTGTTCAAATCTCCAGCCTCAGCGACGCGCGAACGGTTCGGGGGGCACCCGGATAGATCCACAACCGGCTGTAGGAGCTGGCCGCATAGCGCGCGTCGAACAAATTGTCGGCCTCCAAACGGAACCGCAAGCTGTCGGTCACGGGCGCTTCGATGGCCGCCTTCGCCTTGGCATATTCGGGCAGGACCAGCGGCTGGGCGTCGAGCGATCCCGCCCGGTCGCCGACATAGGCGACACCGCCGCTCAACTGCCATTCCCGTCCGGCAAAGGGCAGGCGGTGGACGACGAGGACGGTACCCGAATGTTCGGGCACGCCGAGAACGGCGGGCGTGGCGAAGCTCTTGTCGTCGTTGCGCGCATCGACCCAGCTATAATTCGCGATGACCTGCCAGCGATTGCCCAGGCGCAGCGACGCATCCGCCTCGATCCCCCGGCTGTTCAACTGGCCCACGGGGGCGTTGAAGCCCGGATCGACGGGATCGGTCGTCAGGATATTGCTCTTGGAGATGTTGAACCAGGTCATTCCGACATCCAGTCCGGCCCAGCGTCCGGCGATGCCGACTTCATAGCCACGCGCTTCCTCGGGCTGGAAACCTTCCCCGGTCCGTCCGGTCCCTGAGTTGAGCAGGAAGGACTCGCCCCAATTGGCATGGACCGAAACATGGTCGTCCACGGCATAGCGGGCGCCCGCGCGGAACTTGACCGGCTGCTCGACGATCCGGCTCACGCCGCCGGTCTGGTTGTTGACGATCTTCTGCCGATAGGGATCGACCCGGGCACCGCCCACCAGGGTCAGCCGGTCGGTCACCGCCCACATGTCCTGGACATAGACCGTCCCCGCCCAACGGTTCTCATCATTGTTGGTGAAGGGCAGCAGCGGCGCGGCGGTGCCGCCGTAGCTCGATGCCGGGTCGTAGAGATCGACCGCATAGGGCGACGCGGCGGAGGGATTGCGTCGCATCCACCGCTCGCCATAGGTCATGCGATAGCCCTTGAGGCCCAGGCTGACCTGGTGCCGCCCGATCCGCCCGGCCAGCTCCATCCGGGCGGCCAGATCGTCGATCACGAAGTCGCGCGACCGCCGTTGCCGCCAGACCTGTGTGCCAACGATCCGCGACTGATCCGCCGAGAAGCCCTTGAGCGATCCGGTCCGCCAGACGATGCCGCCATTGAGCGTCCAGCCGTCACCCAGTTGCGCGAGGCCCGTCACCTGATGCCGCTCGTTGCGGAAGCGGGTGAGGCCGTTCGACGGCTCGCCATAATAGTTGGAGCGGGGCAGGGCGTTCGCATCGTTGCCGACGGCCGGAATACCCCGGTCGAAGGGCGTGTCGAACTGCATGAACTCGGCCAGATAGGTCAGCCGTACCGCCTCGCTGGGCCGCCAGGTGAGCGAGGGCGACACGACCCGGCGGCGCAGCGTGACCGTGTCGCGCCACCCGTCGCTATCCTCCGCCGCGACGACGATGCGGGCGGCCAGGCTGTCGGACAGCGGCCCGGTGGTGTCGATCTCCGCCCGCCGGGTATTGAACGAGCCATAGGTGATCGTAGCGCGCGCGGCGGGCGCGAAGCGCGGTACCTTGGACACGATGTTGACACGGCCACCCGGATCGATGTCGCCGAAGATCGCCCCCGCCGGGCCTTTCAGTACTTCGATCCGCTCGACGGTCGCCGGATCGCGCGGCGGCACCATGCCGCGATTGGCGATGAACCCGTCGACATAGAATTCCGCACCGCCGTCCGGTGTGCCCAGAAAGCCCCGGATCGCAAAATTGTCGAGCACGCCGCCGCGATTATTCTGCTGGCTGAACCCGCTGACGAGTTCGAGCGCGTCGTTCAGCCGATAGGTTCCGGCGGCCTGCAACACATCCTGCTCCAGCGAACGGCTCGATTGCGACATGCGCTCGGTCGCCGGATCGGATGACAGGGTGCGGTCGATCGTGCTCCGTGTTCCGAGCACCACGATATCGCTGCGCGTCTCGGTCTCCTCGCGCGCCTCCCCCTCCTTCTGTTCCGCCAGCGCGGGGGTCGCACACCATGCCATTGCCAAGCCCAATGCGGAGATACGAAGACGCGAACTGGCCAGTGCAGTGAACATGGATGCTCCAGATAGGGAAGTGTCGACTACCCCTTGATGAAAGGGTATGTTGCAACGTCTCATAATCAGCGAGCGTGGCAAATCAACTGCTCAATTTGGAGGCAGCACGGTGGGGCTTGCCGGTCGAGCCATAAGATAATGGCCCGGTTTTCCTGCGAAAACCGAGCCATTGCCATGTGTCGCCTGAAGCGAGCGCCGTCAGTCGGAGCCGAAGATATCGCGTGTGAACAGCTTTTCGGGGACATCGGCCAGTTCGGGCGCGTTGCGGTTGGCGATGATGACATCGGACTCCGCCTTGAACGCGTCGAGATCGCGGATCACGCGCGATCCGAAGAACTGGTCTTCCTCCAGCGCGGGCTCGTAGACGATCACTTCGATGCCCTTGGCCTTGACCCGCTTCATGATCCCCTGGATCGAGGACTGGCGGAAATTGTCCGATCCCGCCTTCATGGTCAGGCGATAGACGCCCATCTTGCGCGGTGCGCGGGCGATGATCTGATCCGCCAGGAAATCCTTGCGGGTGCGGTTCGCGTCCACGATCGCGCGGATCAGGTTCTGCGGCACTTCCGAATAATTGGCGAGGAGCTGCTTGGTATCCTTGGGAAGGCAATAGCCACCATAGCCGAAGCTCGGATTGTTGTAATGCGTGCCGACGCGGGGGTCGAGGCCGACGCCCTCGATGATCTGGCGCGTGTCCATGCCGCCCGCGATCGCATAGCTGTCGAGTTCGTTGAAGAAGGCGACGCGCATGGCGAGATAGGTGTTGGCGAACAGCTTGATCGCCTCGGCCTCGCGTGCGTCGGTGAACAGGACGGGGGCGTCCTTCTTCTCGGCACCCTGGACAAGCAGTTCGGCGAAGATGCGTGCCCGCTCAGACCGTTCGCCGACGATCACGCGCGACGGATGGAGATTGTCGTACAGCGCCCGGCCTTCGCGCAGGAATTCCGGGCTGAAGATCACCTGCGTCGTGTTCAGGCGCGCGCGGACGTCGTCGACGAAGCCGACCGGGATGGTCGACTTGACGATGACGGTCGCGTCGGGCGCATGCTCCTTCGCCAGCTGGATCACCGCCTCGACCGAGCCGGTGTTGAACTTGTTCGTCTCGACGTCATAGTTGGTCGGCGTCGCCACGATGACATAGTCCGCAGCCGCCAGCGCTTCACCCGCATCGGTGGTCGCCGACAGGTTCAGCGTGCGGTTGGTCAGGAACTCCTCCAACTCGGCGTCGATGATCGGGGAGACGCGCGCGTTGACCTGCGCCACACGCTCTTCCGATATGTCGACCGCAACGACCTGATTATGCTGCGCCAAAAGAACGGCATTGGACATGCCGACATAGCCGAGGCCGAAAACAGCGATCTTCATTCGTCAAACCCCATATCCTTGGGTGGAGCCCGTTCAGGTCCGGTACGTCACTGCGACTAGCCGTCCCGGTCGATCGACCACAACCCCATTCATGACGCGAAAGACAGGCAATTTGCCCAAGCGCGGGACTTTTATTGTTAAGCACTTAACCCTTGTCCCACGCTCCAGGAAATTAATTGATGCTGCAGTGCGATGCAATCTTGACTTTTCCGAACGTGCGAGGGTCCACCCCGGTTTAGCGATGGTGGACGCCTGATTAACGGCACGTTGCCAAAAATTCAGGCTTTTCGACCTATTCCATGGTGAGACGCTGCTGCGGCGCAAAATATCTAGTCCCGCAGCGGCCTTGGGGCTACATTCTGCCTCATTCAAAGAAATCAGGGCAGGTCGGCTATCATGGATATGGGAAGATTCCATAGCAAGGCGCCGATGCAGAGGGTAAGGCGCTTGAGTATTCCAGCTTCGATATTGCGCTTTCGCGCGCTGATTACCCTTATCCTGATAGATTTGATCTGTGTCGCGGCAGGTTTTGCTGGAGCCGCCTATTTCCGTTTCGTCCTTCTGGGTCACACCCGCTGGGTGCTTGCGATTGTGACATTGTTGTCAGTTTACTTCCTGACGTCCTTCTCGATCCGCGCCTACGACCAGGAAAACCTGACCAATCCGCGCCATGCTGCAGCGCAAGGTGCCAAGGCGCTGCTGCTCTCGGTCTGCGCAGTCATCCTGGTGGCCTTCGTTTTTCAGGCCAGCGAGGATTTTCCCCGCGTCGTCATAGCCTTGGGCGCGCTGATCGGGACCCTGCTGATCGCCTCCGCCCGCTATGCCTTCGTCCGAAATATGGCACAGCTTATCGGCGGGAACCCCTTTACCGTCATGCTGCTTCACGACGGCCGTTCACCGATTCCGCAGGGAGAGTTTTCGCAGGTCATCGAGACCGGCGATCGTTTCGACCCCAATCTGCACGACCCGATCATGTATGACCGCCTCGCCCGGTTGGTCGCCAGTGCCGATCGCGTCGTGGTGGCATGTGCGCCCGATACGCGGATCGCCTGGGCGAATGCGTTGAAGGGGACGGGTGTCCAGAGCGAGATCTTCGTACCCGAACTCAGCCAGCTCGCACCGCTCGGCATCTCTTCCTGTGCCGCGACGCCGACCATGATCGTGGCGGTCGGGCCGCTCGGTCTTTTCGATCGCTTTCTGAAGCGTCTGTTCGATATCGCGGTGTCGGCACTGGCACTGTTCCTGCTCGCGCCGGTGCTGGGGATCATTGCCCTGCTCGTTCGCCTGGACAGTCCGGGGCCGATCCTGTTCCGACAGGTTCGCATCGGATGGGGGAACGAGATGTTCCACATCCTCAAGTTCCGCAGCATGTATGTCGAGGGCAGCGATGGGGCGGGGCATCGCTCCGCCTCGCGCGATGACGACCGCATCACGCGCGTCGGGCGGTTCATCCGCATGACAAGCATGGACGAGCTTCCCCAGATCATCAACGTGCTGAAGGGCGATATGAGCATCGTCGGCCCGCGCCCCCATGCGCTGGGTTCACGCGCGGCCGAGAAGCTGTTCTGGGAAGTCGATGGCCGCTATTGGCAGCGCCACTCGGTCAAGCCGGGCCTGACCGGTCTGGCGCAGGTGCGGGGGTATCGCGGCGCCACCCTGATCGAGGACGATTTGCGCAACCGCCTTCAGGCCGATCTCGAATATCTGGAGCATTGGTCGATCTGGCGCGACATACGGATCGTGCTTCAGACGTTCCAGGTTCTGCTCCACCGCAACGCCTATTGAGGATGCGGCGGGGACGCAGGGCCTCGCTTGGCCCCTTGGTTCTGGCCGAATAGCGCGATCGACGTGGCCGATTTGGAACGGACTTGCGGCTGTTCTCCCGTCCATCGGACCAATGAGGTAAATCGCATTCCTGCCTAATAGGGTCCCGAATGGGGAAGAGGGCCCTACTTATCCCTTCAGCTTCGACGGCGCATATTCCTGATAGGAATGGCCCAATATGCCCATGGTCAGCCCGGCCCCCCGCAGCAGGTGGACCATCGCCCGTCCGCCCCAATAGGGCGAAACCAGCATCGCGGGCGACATCGCCGCGCCCAGGCCCATGCGAACCACGCCACGGGCCAGTTGCTTGGCCTTCTCAACACGCGACCCCTCGATCCGGGTCGCGACGGCGAAGGTGTTACCCAGCCGATACTGGCGCTGCCGCTGCCACTTCATGGTCAGCCGGTTGACCGGGAACATGTCGTAGACGAGCGCCTGATCCGACCAGTGGATCCGGATGCCCCGTCGCCAGGCCTGGTTGAAGAACAGATAGTCGCTGCCGCCGGTGAAGCGCATCCGCGCATCGAAGCGCAGATCGAGTTCGCGAAACCGCGCCAGATCGAACATGACGTTGTTCGATGCAGCGAAGTTCAGTCTCTCGCCCTCGGCATAGCGTTTGCGGTCATAAAGACGGCTGCGACGCAGCCAGTCGTCCACCGGCCCCTCGAAAACAGGTTCGATCGGTCCATAGACGCAATTGGCGCCGGTCGCCTCGCGGGTCCGCAGCATCGAATCGAGCCAGCCATCGACCGGCCATTCATCATCGTCCAGGAAGCAGAAAAGCTCCGTCCCCTCAGGCGCGCTGTCCATCGCGCGATTACGGGCGATGGGGATGCCCTGCTGCGGCTCGACGACATAATGAAGATCATATTCGGGGTGACCGGCATGGGCCATCACCGCGTCCCGGCTGCTGCCCGACGCGTCGTTATCGACGACCACGATGCTGAGCCGCCAGGGTCGCGCGGGGTCGCAATGCTGGTTCCTCATGATGCGAAGCAGCTTGTCGATCCCCTCCGGTCGCCGAAAGGTCAGGACGCCCAAAGTGATGTGGATCGGGGCGCGGTCGGCGGACATGGCGCTCACCGGCCCAGGAGCGACCGGGCCGCGCCGGTGATGCGCTTGCGGATGACCTGCGTCGTCAGATTCTGCCGGGTCCAGCCCATGCCGCGTGCCTCGCGTGCGACGCGATCGATCTCGGCCAGCGTGTCGGTAATGCCCAGATGCGCATCGGCTATGCCGCCGGTGACCAGGCTCTTGCCCATCCGGCCCAATCCGTCGAACCGACGCGCCAGATGCAAGCCGGTCGCCATCATGATCTGCGGCTTCAGCGACTTGGCGCGATCAGTGTTGGTGTAGCGATTATTCTCGTGCAGCCGCTGGAAGGTCAGCGGGGTCTCGACCAGCACGCCTGGTGCCAGATAGGCCGCCGCGAACTTCAGGTAATTGTCGCTCAGCACGACGTCGTCGGCCAGCGGCATCGGCAAGATCTGCGACAGGATCGACCGATGGAAGGTCAGGCCGGACGTCGGAACGGGCAGGGTCGGGAAGCCACCCGCGCGCATCGTCTCGCGCTTGTCGATCGGCGTGATCGCGATCTCGTCGGGAACCGCCCCGCCTTCGTCATTGGTCACGCGGTCGAAACACCAGCCGACCTGTCGCTGGGCATAGATGTCGGCGATGCGCGCCAGTTTGCCGGGAAGAAAGAAATCGTCCGCGTCGAGCATCATCAGCACGTCGCCGGTCGAGGCCGCAAAGCCCGCATTGAAGCTGGAAGCCTGTCCGCCATTGGGCTTGAGCACCGGCGTCACCGCATCGCCGTAACTGGCGATCACCGAACGGGACTCGTCGGTCGATCCGTCATCGACCACGATGATTTCCGCGCCCAGGTCATTTTGCGACAACACGCTGTCGATGCAGGCGCGCAAATATCGGGCATAATTGTAATTGTTGATGAGGACCGACAGCTTCATTGCACTTCCCCGTTTGCCCTCAAAAACATGTCGCTATGCAGCATTAGCATAAGCGGGCGCATGTCCGCGATGACGAACCATTGCTGTCCCATAAGAAATTTCATTCCGGCTGATCCGCCGTCACCGCCTCGTCGGCACCGATCCGGCCATAACGGGCGACGATGCGCAGGTTGCTGCGAATGACGCGCGCGGGATTGCCGGCAACCAGAGAATTGGGGGGAACGTCCTTCGTCACCACCGATCCCGAGCCGATGACGCATTCGTCTCCGATCCGAATCCCCGGCAGGATGATGCTGCGCGCGCCGATGAAGCAGCGACGCCCGATCCAGGTGTCCAGATACAGGCCGCGCGTCAGATCATGCGTCAGGATCGCCGCGTCGAACGCGACATAGCTCTCCTCGCCGATATGCAGCCCTTTCGGGTTCGTCCGGTCGAACTTGGCCGACAGCGAGAATTGCGCGGTGGGGTGGATGTCCATCCCCCAGAACCGCACATACCAGAAGCGCTTGGCTTCCACAAAGATGTTGCGCAGCTTCTTGAGGCGGTTGAGGCCCCATTGCGGCTTGGCTCCGCTGGTGCGTGCCACGATCAGTTCCTCCGATAATCCGCGAGGACGCGGTCGTAATAGTCTTCGAGCAGGCAGGTCTGCGCATGCAGGTCGAAACGCTCCGCCACCCATTCCGGGGCCCGCCGATGGAAAGCACGCCAGCGGTCGTCGTCCGACAACAGGCCACCGACGGCGTCGGCCATTGCGGCAACGTCCCGCTCTTCCGCCAGCAGTCCGGTACGCCCTTCCTCGACCGCCTCGCCGACGCCGCCTGAACGGAAGGCCACTACCGGGGTGCCCACCGCCTGCGCCTCCAGATTGGCGATCCCGAATGCCTCGGCATGGCCGTTGTCCAGCGTCACGCTGCCGTGCAGATAGAGTTGGGCCTGGCCCAGTTCGGCCCGGATCGCGTCCTGGCTGAGGCGGGCATGATGGGTCACGCGGGGCAGGTTGGCGCGGGCATAGTCCAGCGTCGCCGCCGCTTCGGGGCCGTCGCCGATCATCACATAATCGACCGGAACGCCCCGAGCCGCGACGCGGGCCAGCGCATCGATCATGTAACGATAGCCCTTATACTCGACGAAGCGCGCGATCGACACGACGCGGCCCGGGATGCGGGGGCTGGGATCGGGACGGAACAGGCCGCGATCGACGCCGATATAATGGCGATGGATGGACTCCGCCGGGAAGCCCAGGTCGAGCAACCGGTCGCGGATGAAGTCCGAAACCGCGATATGATAGCCGCCGCCGCGCGCCATCTGCGCGCGCCCCTTGGCGAAGAAGCGGACCTGGTTGAACCCGCCCGGCTTTTTCGGATCGCCGCGATAGGTCGCGTCGAAACCGTGGAAGGTCGTCACCAACGGCTTGTCCATCGCTCGGGCGAGCGGGGAGAGGACATAGCCATTCTTGCCGAAATGCGCATGGATCAGATCGGCACGGGCCAGCGGGGGAAACAGGGCAGGCGCCGCGATCCGTGGGATCTTCAACAAAAGCGACCCCGCCGTCATCAGCGGCGAATCTGCGATGGAATGAACGGGCAGGTCGGTTCCCGCACCATGGCCGTCACCCATGCGCTGGCCGACCAGAAATTCGGGCGAATAGCGTTCATAGCCGCGCGCCTGCGCCAGCACGAAAGCCTGACTGGGTGGAAGAAAGCGCTCGACGAAGATCGCGACACGCTTGCCGTCACGGCTCGGCGCGGCGCTCATCGGCCGGGCCCCGCCTGACGCAAAGCGCCCGCCAGCGCATCGAGCGCGGGCAGGGGCACCATATTCTCGTCATAGAGCAGCGCGCGGGCGCGACAGCCATGGCCCTGCGCCGCCTCGGCCTTGCTGAACTTCTCGCGAAGACCCCAGGTCGTCACCCCGCGCAACGTGCCCGAGGCCGATACGGTACGGACGAGGTCGGCGAAGGTCCGGCCATAGACGTCGGGATCGGGATCGCGCAGACGATGCGCGAACTTGCACGACCCGTCCATCTCCGTGATGTAGGTGCCCAGACCCAGCCGCTTGGTCTCACGCAGGAAGGCGCTCAGCGCGGGAGCGTCGAGGCGGTCGAAACCGGGACGGAAATGGGCCTGAAGGCCGATGGCATGGACCGGGACATTGGCGGCGCGCAATTCCCGCAACATGTCGAGCATCATCGCCCGCCGCGCATCGTAATTGGCGCCCGCCTTTTCGAGATGGGTTTCGTTGATGACGAGCGTCGCCTTCGGATCGGCCCGGTGCGCGCGCTCGAACGCCTCGCGCACATGGTCCTTGCCGAGCAGGCGATAGAAGACCGACGGTCGCCACTGGGCGGAGTCATATTCCATCACTTCGTTGACCACGTCCCAGGCATAGACCTGACCGCGAAAATGGCCGACCGTCTCGTCAATATGACGGTTCATCGCGTCGCGAAGCTCGGCGGGATCGGTGATCGCGTCGACCCAACGGGGCACGCGGTACCAGACCAACGTATGGCCATAGAGGCCCGCACCGATCTCCTTGGCGAAGGCGGCGATCTTGTCCGCATCGTTGAACTGGACATGGCCCGGCTGCTTTTCGGTGCCCACCCATTTCAAGGCATTGCGCGGGGTCAGCGACGAGCAATGGCGGTGAAACAATTCGCGCATGGCGGGGTCGCGCAAATCCTCGATATCGATCGCCGCGCCGAACCGGATCCCGCGCGTGAGATTGCGCAGGCTGAGGTCGTCGGCCGCCGCGCTCGGCCTCCCCATCGTCAGCGCCGTCGCGCCGCCACCCAGGAGCAATCCACGCCGGGTCAAGGCCATGTCCTTGGCACCCTTCGCCATTACCGCGCCCCGGCGCTGCGGATGATCGAATCGAGATGCTGCATCAATCGCTGGCGCCCGGGCGGGACCACGTCGCCACCCGGGGGCGGCGCGAGATCGCTGGCAAGAAGCGTGTGAAGCTCCTCTGCGGTCCGCGCGACATAGAGGCCGGGCCGCCCCTCCAACTGCGACACGGTCGCCATCTGGTGATCGTTGCGATGTTCGCCATGCGCGGCGAGGCGCGGGAAGAGAATGGCGGGGCGACCGACCCGCTGACAGGTCAGGATCGTGCCGATACCGGCATGGGCGACCACGACCCGCGCGCGCCCGAAATAGGCGTCGACATCCAGCGGGCGGATGCGCGGACTCCATTCGATATTGCGGGGGACATAGGTCGACTTGCCGGTCTGGGCGAAGATCGGTTCGTCCAGGGTCGGGGCGATGGCGTCGATCGCCTCGATCAGCCGGTCGAAGGGCAGTTGCGTGCCGACGGTGACGAAGATCACAATACGGCCCCCGCGTGATGCGGCCCGTTCGGCTTGGCGAGATGGGACCATTGGGTCAGCCATTCGGTCGCGACGAAACGCGCCAATGTCCCACTTTTGGACAGTTGCTCGACATTCGCGACGCTGTCGATCCACACGGTTCGCGCGCCGATCAGACGTCCGGCGAGAAGACAGAAGAAACCAGGGGCCGCGCCGGTGGAGATGATGACGGCGGGACGTAGCGAGAATACGGTGCCGAACGACCGGATGAGGCACTTGAGGCTTTGAAGGGGTTCGTTGCGGTTGCAGTCGGGCAGGACGATCCCGTCGGTGATGCCCGCTTTTTCGAGCAGGTCCGGCTCGGTCGTCGCGAAGCGGGTCGCATGGGTGTCGAGCATGCTGCGGAGCAGCATCATCTGCTCCCAATGGCCGCCCTGCGATGCGACCGCGAGAACCCGAGGGCCTGATCGGCCGTCTGCGGATTTGCCGTTCAAAGCCATCTCGCAACCTCCCATTGCAAAGGGCGATCCTGTTCGCCCGACACCCCGCGACATGCGGCGTGTCTTTGAGGCGGTAGCCTATATCAGGTGCTTCGTAACCCGCAAAAGCCAACATTTATGGGACAGTTGCGGTGCAGCAAAATTTGCCCGAAGACGGTGCCGGCTGTACGGGCGCGCCTGTCCTATGACGGATCGGTGGCGTTCCGGGGGACGATGCGCATTACCTTGCGTCAAGGTCGGAGACACCGGTACACAGCCGGATGACCAACCACGGCGCAGGATATCAAATGGTCGGGACGGAGATACGAGTATGAACCCGCTGGTGCCTGTCGAACAGGATTCGGCCAAGATCATCGATATCGGCGCGGTCATGAATGCGGTCCGTCGGCGTATCATTCCCATCGCGATCACGATGGCGATCGTCCTGGTGCTCACCGCGATCAGCTACAAGATGGCCACCCCGCGCTACAGCGCCGAAGGGCAGGTGGGTATCGAGCGGACCAACGAGGAAATCGTCAACGCGCAGCAGGATCAGCGCCAGCAGCCGCTGACAACAGACTCGTCTTCGGTCGACACCGAAGTCGCGCAGATCCTGTCACCCGAAACGCTGGGGCGCGTCGTCGACCGGCTCGGCCTTGCAAAGAACCCGAACTTCGTCGGCACCGATCCGCTCGATCCGACGACCGCACGGAACAACGCGATCGGTGCGCTGACCGGGCAATTGTCGGCGAAGCGTGCGGGCACCTCCTATGCGATCGACGTCAGCTTTTCGTCGACCGATCCCGTTCTGGCGGCAAAGATCGTCAACACGGTCATGGACGAGTATCTGAACCGTCAGCAGATCCAGAAGCGTGACGAGCGGAACAAGGAAATCGCCCTGCTCAGCTCGCGCATCGCCAGCGCGCGCGGCGAATTGCAGGGTGCCGAAACCGAGGTCGCCCGTTTCCGTGCCGCGACCAACCTGGTCGATATCCAGAACCAGAGCACCAATGCGCAGCAGTCGATCGCAGTGCTGAACCAGCAGCTGGCCGACGCGCAGGCGCAACAGGCGGTGGCGGAAGCGCGCAACACCGCCCGCAGCGCGAGCAGCGCAGGCGCGGGGTCCGCCGTGACGTCGCCCGTGTTGCAGCAGCTCCGTACCGAAGAGGCGGCCTTAAGCGCGCAGCAGGCGTCGCTGTCCGAGCGTTATGGCGACCGCCATCCGCAGGTCATCGAAATCAACGAAAAGCTGCGCGAAACGCGTCGCCAGATCACCAGCGAAACCGCGCGGGTCCGCCAGAGCCTCGCCGCCGAAGCGGATGTAGCGCGTCGCCGGACCTCCTCGATCGTCTCGTCGCTGGGTGCGCAGAAGGGGCAGCTGCTGGAGGGCAATGCCGCCTCGGTCCGTCTTGGCGAATTGGAACGCAAGGCGACGACGCTGAAGGGCCTCTACGAGGCGCTGCTCGAACGTTATCAGCAGGCGGTCGCCCGCCAGGGCACCGAGCGTAGCGCGGCGTATATCATTGCCCGTGCCTTCGTTCCGCAAAAGCCGGACAGCCCCAAGAAGATCGTCTATGGCGGTGGTGGCCTGCTCGCCGCGATGCTCGCGGGGGCGCTGGTCCTTGCCGGGCTCGAAATGGCGGAAAATGGCTTCACCACGCGCCGCCAGGTGGAGCGGGCGCTCGGCCTGCCGGTATTGGCGTCGATCCCCGACCTGAGGACGCTCGACCGCAACCGGATCAAGTCGCCGACCCCGGCGACGATCAGCCATCATCTGGTGGAGCATCCGGGCAGCGTCTTCTCCGAGGCCTATCGCTCGATCCGTACGGCATTGAAGGTCGGGCGCGAGGAGCAGTCGGTGAAGGTCGTCGCAATATCCTCGGCCCTGCCGGGGGAAGGCAAGACCTCGACCTCTTTCTCGCTGGCGCGTTCCTCGGCGCTGGCGGGGATCACGACGGTGCTGGTCGATTGCGATCTGCGTCGCCAGGCAACCAGCCGCCAGATGGAAGGTGCGATTCAGTACGGGCTCGCCGACCTGCTGCGTGGCGAGGCGACGCTGGATCAGGTGCTGGTCCGCGACAGCGCCAGCGGAGCCTTCCTGTTGCCGCAGCGTCCGACCACCGGCGACACCGGCTATGACTTGATCGCGTCCAGTGCGATGCAGAACCTGGTCGAATTGCTCCGTGAGCGTTTCGATCTGGTGATCCTCGACACCGCGCCGTTGCTGGCGATCGCGGACTCCCGCGCGATCGCCTCGATGGCGGATGTCGCGCTGCTGGCGGTCCGGTGGCGCAAGACGCCCGCTCCCGCGGTTCGACTGGCGCTGGACCATCTGTCGATGGCGGATGCGCGCATCGGCGGTATCCTCATGACCATGGTCGATTTGAAGGCGCAGCGTCGCGCGGGTGCCGGTGACGAGCTCCGTTATTACGATCGTTATTCCAGCTATTATAACTGATCCCTGGGACCAGCCGGATCGGTAGCGATCCGATCTGTAGAGCCGCCAGTGCCTTCGTGGTGCTGGCGGCTTTTCGCTATCCGGCACCGCCGGTTCGGGCAGCCCCAGCCCTGTCCGGGACGCCCGTTGCCGCATAAGGCGTTGCAATGCGCGCATACCCCGATTAGGGCGACGCCACTTCCAGCCAACCCCCTATCAGGAGCTGCGTGACCATCATGGCCGCGAACCGTACCTTTTCGATCATCAAGCCCGATGCGACCCGTCGCAACCTGACCGGCGCCGTCACCAAGATGCTGGAGGAAGCCGGCCTGCGCGTCGTCGCTTCGAAGCGCATCCAGATGACCCGCGAGCAGGCCGAGGGCTTCTACGCGGTCCACAAGGAGCGTCCCTTCTTCAACGATCTGGTCGAGTTCATGATCTCGGGCCCGGTCGTCGTGCAGGTGCTGGAGGGCGAGAACGCCATGCAGCGCAACCGCGACATCATGGGCGCGACCAACCCCGCCAATGCCGAGCCCGGCACGATCCGCAAGGAACTGGCCGAGTCGATCGAGGCCAACACCGTCCATGGTTCGGACTCGGATGAGAATGCGGCGATCGAGATCGCCTATTTCTTCAAGCCGGAAGAGATCGTCGGCTGATGGAATGGCGGCTGCGACGGGCGAGGGCGGGCGATGCGCACGCTTTGTCGCTCGTCGCAGCCGCGACGTTCCTGGAAACCTTTGTCGGGATCATCGCCGGTCCCGACATGGTCCGCCACTGTTCGACGAACAGCTCGCCGACCAAGTTCGACCGATGGATCGCCGATCCGCAATGCTTGGCGACGCTGGCCGAACATCGCGATGGCGCGGCGCCCGTCGGCTATACGCTGCTGACCCAGCCCGACCTTCCTGTCGAGACTTACGAACGCGATATCGAATTGCGCCGCATCTATACGCTGCTGCCCGCGCGCGGCACCGGTCTGGGCCATGCCCTGATGGCTCGGGCGATCGATGACGCACGGGCCCTGGGAGGCAAGCGGATGCTATTGGGCGTGCTGGGCATCAACCATGTCGCGCGCGCCTTTTACGAGCGGGAAGGCTTCGAACTGGCGGGCATGCGCCACTTTCAGGTCGGCGACACGGCTTTTGACGACGTGATCTACGCCCGCGCCATCTGATCGTTCAGGGTCGGGCACTGGACCATGCCGCCGCCAGCTTGGCGGGTGTGCCCACCCGGTCCCGCAGCCGCAATCCCTCCAGGCGTAGCGTGCGACCGCGTAGCAGGCGTCCTTCGGTCCGCCAGATAATGTCATAGAGACCCGTCGCCGTCCGTGCGGTATCGCCGTCCCAGTAACGTGCGGTGATGAGCACCGGCAAACGCCCCTCGCGTTCGTCCGACCCGCCATCGGTCAGCGCCAGCAGCGGCGCCGCTATCGGTGCCGCCTCGATGGCGGGGGCGGAGAGGGGCGTCTGACGCTCGATCCCGGAGCCCTTGGGAAATTCGATGGTCAGGTCCGACAGGTCATGGCGGGGATCGCGAAGCGCGATACGGCGTCCGCCCTGTTCGACATCGGCCAGCAGATCGAGCCGACCACGCTCATGTCGCTGCGCACTGGCGGTGGCGGCCTTGTCCGCCGCGTCGCTCCGCCGTTGCGACCAGTTGAGATAGAGGGTCAGCGCGGCGACCATCAGCCCCGCCACCGCCACGAACTCCGCCAGCGTCAACAGTCGCCGCCGCGACCGCGCGCCGGGCGACGATGCGTCCCCGGCCTTGTCGCTCATCGTCCGCCCGCTTCCAGCAGAGCGGTCGGCGCGACCAATTCCCAACTCCGCGCGATCCGATCCTCGACCAGCGTCCAGTCGACATCGCCGCTCAACGGAATATCCGCCCAGCAGGGCTCGTTGCTGGGATCGGCGGTGCAGACGTGCAGCGTGGCCGCTTCGGTCGACACACGAACGAACGCCTCTCCCTCAACCAGGAAGCATGCTTCGCCATCCTTTGCTTCCTCGGTCGTACCGGGCAACAGCATGGCGATGTCACGGATGCGGGACAGGTGATCGGTCATCGGCGCACAAACTCCGTCAGGACGCGAGGATAGAGACGATGCTCCTCGACCAACACGCGCGCCGCCAAGGCATCGGCGTCGTCGCCGGGCAGGATCGGCACTTCCGCCTGTCCCAGCACATCGCCATCGTCCAGTTCCTCGGTCACGATATGCACCGAGCACCCCGCCTTGTCGTCGCCCGCCGCGATCGCGCGAGCATGGGTGTCCAGCCCCTTGTACAGCGGCAATAACGACGGATGGATGTTGATGATCCGTCCGCGCCACTTCGCGACGAAATCGCCCGACAAGAGCCGCATATAACCGGCCAGTGCGATCACCTCCACGCCCGCCTCACGAAGCGCGGCGTCGATCGCGGCCTCATAAGCGGGCCTGCCGATTCCCTTGGGCGACAGGGCGAAGGTCGCGATGCCCTGCTCGGCGGCCCAGGCGAGCCCCGCCGCCTCGGGCTTGTCGGACGCGACGAGCGCCACGGTATAGGCCGCACCCTCCGCCTGCGAGGCAACGACGAGCGACTGCATATTGGAGCCGCGTCCCGAAATCAGGATGCCGACCCTCACAGGCAAGTCAGGCACCGGCTTGTCAGGCCGCATGGGTCGCCGTCCAGTCGGCCTTGGCGCTCCAGGTGCCCGCCGAGCCCTTGACGGTGCAGCCGCGTTCGCCCGCCTCGACCCGGCCGATCGTCACGACCGTCTCGCCCGCCGCGCGAAGCGTTTCGGCCAGCGCCTCGGCCTGGTCGGCAGCCACGATCACCGCCATGCCGATCCCGCAATTGAAGGTGCGGGCCATTTCCTCGGGCTCGATCCCGCCCTGGGCCTGGAGGAAGGCCATCAGGCGGGGCTGTTCCCAGCCATCGGCATCGACCACTGCGTGAGCCCCCGCGGGCAGGACGCGCGGGATGTTTTCGAGCAGCCCGCCGCCGGTGATATGGGCCAGCCCCTTGATCGTCCCCGCCTTGAGCGAGGGGAGCAGCGAGCGGACATAGATGCGAGTCGGGGCCATCAGCGCCTCGATCAGCAGCCGCTCCTGATCGAACAGGGCGGGGCGATCGAGCTTCCACCCCTTGTCCGCCGCCAGCCGCCGGACGAGCGAGAAGCCGTTGGAATGGACGCCCGACGAAGCCAGGCCCAGGATCACGTCGCCGTCCGCAATGCTCGCCCCGGTCAGCACCTGGGTCCGCTCCACCGCACCGACACAGAAGCCGGCCAGATCGTAATCGCCCGGCGCATACATGCCGGGCATCTCGGCGGTTTCGCCTCCGATCAGTGCACAGCCCGCAATGCGGCAGCCCTCGGCGATCGAAGCGATGACTCGCTCGGGAACATCGCCCTCCAGCTTGGCGGTCGCGTAATAATCGAGGAAGAACAGGGGCTCCGCGCCCTGGACCACCAGGTCGTTGGCGCACATGGCCACCAGGTCGATGCCGACGCCGTCGTGGCGATCATGCTCGATGGCGAGCTTCAGCTTGGTGCCCACGCCGTCATTCGCCGCGACCAGTAGGGGATCGGTGAAACCCGCCGCCTTGAGGTCGAAGAAACCGCCGAATCCTCCCAGGTCCGCATCGGCCCCGGGCCGCCGCGTCGCCTTGGCCAGCGGGCCGATCGCGCGGACCAGCGCATTGCCCGCGGCGATCGAAACCCCCGCATCGGCATAGGTGTAGGACGTGCCGGAAGCGGCGGGCGACGGGGTGGCGGACGGCGTGCTGTTGTCGGTCATGTTTGCCCGTTAGCTATATCGCGCTTGGATTTCCACGCCTGCTTCGCCAAAAGGCCGCGATGCGTTTGCGATTGCCCTCCATGATGTTCGGTCTGGCCGCTCTTGCCGGCCTAGGCGTCGGGGGCGGTGCCGTGCTTGCCCAGATCGAGGGGCAGGCGCGCGGCGTCACCCCGATCGACAGTGGCGGCGCCTATGAGGTGACCGGCGTGTCCGTCGACGTGTCGGGCAAGACGGCGGAGGCCGCGCGTCTGGGCGGCTGGCGGATCGCGCAGCGCAAGGCGTGGGCCGTACTGGCGCAGCGGCTGGGGCGTGGCGGCGTCGGCGCGTCCGATGGCCTGCTCGATTCGCTGGTCAGCGGCATCGTCGTCGAGAATGAGCAGATCGGCCCGAATCGCTATGTCGCGCGGCTGGGCGTGCTGTTCGATCGGGTGCGGGCGGCGGGCGTGCTGGGCGTGTCCGCCTATGCCGACCGGTCGCCGCCGATGCTGGTCCTGCCGCTTCAGGTGTCGGGCGGCACGCCGCAGATGTTCGAGGCGCGGACGCCCTGGCAACAGGCCTGGGCGCGTTTCCGCACCGGCAACAGTTCGATCGACTATATCCGGCCATCGGGCACGGGTTCGGACCCGCTGCTGCTGAATGCCGGGCAAATCGGGCGGCGGTCGCGCGGCTGGTGGCGGACGATCCTCGACCAATATGGTGCGTCCGACATCCTGATCCCCGTCGTTCATCTCTATCGCCAATGGCCCGGTGGCCCGGTGATCGGCGTGTTCGAGGCGCGGCATGGACCCGACAATGCCCTAATCGACACGGTGACGCTGCGGGTCGGGAGCACGGACGCGATCAACCAGTTGCTCGATACCGGCGTGGCCCGCCTGGACGGCATCTATCAGCGCGCCCTGGCCAGCGGGATGCTGCATCCCGACGCGACGCTGAACCCGCCGCCCAAGCCCGAGGAAACGGTGATCGACGACACGTCGCCGGGCGAGGAACCGATTTCGGGCCTGGATGCGGTCATCGGCTCGACGGGTGCGGGGATCGCCGTCACGCTGCAATATGACGCGCCCAGCGCCAGTGCGGTGGCGAACGCAGAAAGTCTTGTCCGCTCCATTCCCGGCGTCGTGCGCGCAGGCACGACCAGCCTGGCGCTGGGTGGCGTATCGCTGATGGCCGTCACCTATGACGGTGATCCCGAGCAGCTTCGTCGTGCGCTGGAACAACGCGGATTGCAGGTGTCCGGCTCGGGCACGACCTTGCGCATCCGGCGCGCGGCTCAGGTGCCCGCGCCCGCGCTCCCTTCGGATAATGCGATTACCGGATGAACCAGATGGCGTTGCCGCTGCAATGGCCGGCGGACCCCCGATCAGATGCGTTTCTGCTGACCGATTCGAACCGGATGGCGGCCAGGATGCTCGACCAGTGGGAGGCGTGGCCGACCATGGCCGCGATCCTGACCGGGCCGCGCAAGTCGGGCCGGTCGCTGCTCGCCCGCATCTTCGCCGCGCGCAGCGGTGGCACGATCATAGACGATGCCGAACGCATGCCGGAGGTGCAGATCTTCCACGCCTGGAACAATGCCCAGGCGGAGCGTCGGCCGCTGCTGATCGTCGCGGACGCGCCGCCGCCCCGCTGGCAGGTCAAGCTGCCCGACCTTCGCTCGCGCCTCGCCAACAGCAGCCTGGCCGAGATCGCCGCGCCCGACGACGAGCTTGTCGCGGCGCTGTTCGAGCTGCTGTTCCAGCGGCGCGGGCTGGATGCCCGTCCCGATCTGATCGAGTGGCTGACGCTGCGGATCGAGCGTAGTCACCTTTCTGTCATCCGAGCAGTGGATATGCTGGATCAGGGGGCGATGGAACGGCGTGCGCGCTTGTCCATTCCCCTTGCACGATCCACCCTGACTGCGGCTGGCCTGATCGCCGAGCCGTAAGCCGCAAGCGAGCAAAGATGACCCGTCCAGCCCATATCGCGCAAATGTCCGAACCGGACGACGACCATTTCGCGGCTGAGCCGAACGGGCGGTATTTCAACCGCGAACTCTCCTGGCTGGCGTTCAACCGCCGCGTGCTGGAGGAAGCGTGCAACAGCGCGCATCCGTTGCTGGAGCGTCTGCGGTTCCTGTCGATCTCCGGATCGAATCTGGACGAATTCTTCATGGTCCGCGTCGCGGGGCTGAAGGGACAGCAGGCGCAAGACGTCGAGCAGCGCTCGGTCGACGGACTGACCCCGGCGCAACAGTTGAGCGGTATCGTCGCCGAGGCGGATCGCCTGATGGCCAGCCAGCAGGAAGTATGGGGGGACCTGCGCGTCTTGTTGGACGAGGCGGGGATCTTCGTCCTGCGGCGTGACGCGATCGACCAGGAAGCCAGCGCCTGGCTGGAAACCCATGTCCGGGAGCAGATCTTCCCGATCCTGACGCCCCAGGCGCTCGATCCGGCTCACCCCTTTCCGTTCATTCCCAACAAGGGTCTGTCGATGATCTTCGACCTGACCCGCGTGTCGGACAAGGCGCCGATTCGCGAGTTGGTGATGATCCCCGCGACGATGCCGCGCTTCGTCCGCTTGCCGGGAGAGGGCGCGCGCTATGTCGCGATCGAGACGATCCTGCGGCGCTTCTCCGGGCTGCTGTTCCCCGGCTATGTCGTCAACGGTGCCGCGACCTTCCGCGTGCTGCGCGACAGCGATATCGAGATCGAGGAAGAGGCCGAGGATCTGGTCCGTTACTTCGTCAATGCGATCAAGCGGCGTCGGCGCGGTCGGGTGATCCGGCTGGAGCTGGAGACGGGCATGCCGGACGAGTTGGCCGATGTGCTGCGTGACGAACTGGGCGGGGCCGACGCGATCATCACCGAGAGCGGCAATCTGCTGGGCATCGGCGACCTCGACATGCTGGTCGACGAGAACCGGCCTGACCTGAAATTCCCGCCCTATGCGCCGCGCTTTCCCGAGCGAATCCGCGAATTTGCGGGCGATTGCTTCGCCGCGATCAAGGCTAAGGACATCGTCGTCCACCACCCGTACGAGACGTTCGAGGTGGTCATAGCCTTTCTGAAGCAGGCCGCCGCCGATCCCGATGTGGTGGCGATCAAGCAGACGCTCTATCGCGCGGGCAAGCAGTCGGCGGTGATCAACGCGCTGATCGCCGCTGCCGAGGCGGGCAAGTCGGTCACCGCCATCGTGGAACTGAAGGCGCGGTTCGACGAAGAGCAGAATCTCTACTGGGCCTCCGCCCTGGAACGCGCGGGCGTACAGGTCGTCTATGGCTTCATCGACTGGAAGACCCATGCGAAGGTGTCGATGGTGGTGCGGCGCGAAGGGAACGACTTCCGCACCTATTGCCACTTCGGCACCGGCAATTATCACCCGATTACCGCGCGCATCTACACCGATATCAGCTTCTTCACCGCGGACCCGCTCATCGGGCGCGATGCGGCGCAGATGTTCAACTATATCACCGGCTATGTCGAACCGGCGGCCATGAACCGGGTGAGCCTGTCACCGCGTGACCTGCGCCACAATTTGATGGCCTTGATCGATGCCGAGATCGCCCATGCCCGCGCCGGTCGTTCCGGTAGCCTGTGGGCGAAGGTCAACTCGCTGGTCGACCCGCAGGTCATCGAAAAGCTCTATGAGGCGAGCGGTGCGGGGGTGGAGATCGACCTGATCGTACGCGGCATCTGCTGCCTGCGCCCCGGCGTTCCCGGCATGTCCGAAAATATCCGGGTCAAGTCGGTCGTCGGCCGCTTCCTGGAGCATAGCCGCATCTGGGCGTTCGGCGACGGAAAACCACTGCCGCATGACGCGGCCAAGGTCTTCATCTCCTCCGCCGACTGGATGCCGCGCAATTTCGACCGGCGGGTCGAATATATGCTGCCCATCCTGAACCCGACCGTCCATGACCAGATATTGGACCAGGTGATGGTCGCCAATCTGCTGGACAATGAACAGAGCTGGGAACTGGAGCCGGACGGCAGCTATGTCCGCGAAGAGCCGGGCGACCAGCGTCCCTTCAACCTGCATCGGTATTTCATGACCAATCCTTCCCTATCCGGGCGCGGCGCCGCGCTCGACACCAGCAAGGCGGTGCCGACCCTGTCGCTCCGGCGGCAACGTTGACGCGGCTTCGCTGATCGATGGCGGAACCTCGCGCGCCGCGTACGGCGATCATCGACATCGGGTCCAACTCGGTCCGTCTGGTCGTCTATCAGGGACCGGCACGGCTGCCCGCGATCCTGTTCAACGAGAAGGTGATGGCCGGGCTGGGACGCGGTCTGGCCGCCACTGGGGCGATCGATCCCGCCGCCCTGGCCAAGGCGCAGGTGGCCTTGGCGCGCTTCGCCATGCTGGCGCGGGAAATGGGGGTGACGAGCCTTCGCACCGTGGCGACGGCGGCCGTGCGCGATGCGGCCAACGGCGGCGAGTTGATCGCCTGTGCCGAGTCGCTGGGGCTAGAAGTCGAACTGCTGTCGGGCGAGCAGGAGGCCAAGGCGGCGGGCGAGGGCGTCTTGTCGGCCATTCCCGACGCGGACGGCATTGTCGGCGATCTCGGTGGCGGCAGCCTTGAACTGGTTCGCGTTCGGGAAGGGGATGTCGAGGATCGCGTATCCTTCCCGTTGGGCGTGTTGCGCATTCCTGCCTTACGCGAACGCGGCGGCAAGGCGTTCGAGCGGCACATCGCCCGGCTGATCGAGGATGCGGGTTGGGAAGGCCGGGGCAGGGGGCTGCCCTTCTATATGGTCGGCGGCTCGTGGCGCGCGCTGGCGCGGCTGGACATGACGCTGGCCGATTATCCCCTGCCGGTGCTTCATCATTACGAACTGACGCCGGTCGATATCCTGCGTCTGTCGCGGACCATTCCGCATCTCGGCAAGGCGCGCCTGCGTGAAGTGCAGGGCCTGTCGTCCAGTCGCGCCGCCACGCTGGGCGATGCGACCGCGCTGCTCAGCGTGTTGCTCAAGCATCTGGGGAGCAGCACCACGGTCGTCTCCGCCTTCGGTCTGCGGGAAGGGTTGTTGTTCGGCGCGCTCGACGCCCGGACACGTTCGCTCGATCCGCTGATCGTCGCGGCGCGGGAGGAGGGGCGGTTGCTGGGCCGCTTCCCCGAGCATGGCGATCTGCTCGACGGCTGGATCGCGCCCTTGTTCGAGGAGGAAGCGGCGGCCGATGCCCGGCTTCGTCATGCCGCCTGTCTGCTCGCCGATGTCGGCTGGCGTGCCAATCCCGAATTTCGGGCAGAACGCGGCGTGGAGATCGCCCTGCACGGCAATTGGGTGGGGATCGACGCGACCGGGCGCGCCATGCTCGCACAGGCGCTTCACACCAGTCTGGGTGGCGGGCTGGCCGTGCCCTTGCCGTTGACGGAACTGGCGACCCCGGCACAGTTGAAACAGGCGACGAACTGGGGCCTGGCGATGCGGCTGGGTCAACGGCTGAGCGGCGGTCTGGCCGGGCCATTGGAGCGCACCGGGCTGGTCATGGGCGACACGACGCTCGCGCTCGCCATGGGGGATGAGGATCGGGGCTTTTATGGCGAAGCGGTCGAGCGCCGCCACGCCGCATTGGCCACGGCCTTGGGAAGGACGGCGGAGCGGATCAACCGCACCTGAAGCGGATGATCCGACCCTGTGCGTCGGTCTCGACGTTCAGCCGGTCGGGTCGGAAGTCCATCGTGACGATCGTGTCGGGCGCGATGACCCGCAAAGTGCGCGCGCCGGAGGTCTTCATGACCTGATCCCGCATCGATTCGGCCCAGACCTTGCCGACGAGCCTGGCAACCTTGCCATCGCCACAGCCCGAATTGTCCGTCATCGTTTCCGTCTTCGGGGTAGGGACACAAGCGGCGAGGCCGAGCGAAACGGCAAGGGCGGCGATGCGCATCATGATTCTTCCTCCGCGGTGCGGACCATCTTCAACTTGCCGCCCTTGACGACGAAGCCGGTCCGCCCCTCGACCAGATCGAGCGCATCGCGGCCGAACTGCTCGAATCGCCAGCCCTCCAGGACCGAAAGGCCGCTGCGAACCCCCGCCGCGAGCATTTCCAGATCGTCGGCGCGCGCCAGAAGGCGCGGCGCCACATCGATGTCCCGCGCGCGGATTTTTAGCAGCAGCTTGAGCAGATCGGCGACCAGTGCACCCTCACGCCCCATGCCCGGCTTGCGATCGTCGCGCGCGGGCAGTTCGTCGGCGCCCAGCGGCGCGGCACTTTCCAGCGCATCCATCAGGCGACCGCCGATATCGTTGCTCGCCCATGTCGCCGACAACCCGCGCACCTTCGCCAGATCGGCCTGCTTGCGCGGCGGATGGCCCGCCAGATCGGCCAGCGTCTCGTCCTTGACGATACGGCCGCGCGGCAGGTCCTTGGCCTGCGCCTCCAACTCGCGCCAACGGGCCAGCGCCTTCAGGCGGCCCAGCATGTCCGGCTTGCGGCCCGATACGCGCACCCGCTTCCAGGCGCAGTCGGGATCATTGGCATAGTGCGACGGATCGGCGAGCCGCTCCATTTCCTGATCCAGCCATGCCCCGCGCCCGGTCTTGCGCAGCCGCTCCAGCATCTTGGGAAAGATCGCCGACAAATGCGTCACGTCGCCGATCGCATAATCGACCTGGCGCTGGTCGAGCGGGCGGCGTGACCAGTCGGTGAAGCGTGCCCCCTTGTCGACCTGGATACCCAGCCAGCTGTCGACCAAGTTGGAATAGCCGATCTGTTCGCCTTGCCCCAGCGCCATCGCCGCGATCTGCGTGTCGAACAGCGGGTGAGGGGTCTTGCCGGTCAGGTTATAGATGATCTCGATATCCTGCCCACCGGCATGAAAGACCTTGAGCACCGCGTCATTGTTGACCAGCAAGTCGAGCAGCGGCGTCATGTCGAGCCCCGGCGCCTTGGGATCGATCGCCGCGGCCTCCTCGGTATCGGCGATCTGGATCAGGCAGAGCTCGGGCCAATAGGTGCTCTCGCGCATGAATTCGGTATCGACCATGACATAGTCGGCTTGCGACAGGCGGGCACAGAGATTGGCGAGCGTGGCGCTGTCGGTAATCAACGGATGAACGTGCATCGCCTGCACATAGCCCGGCCCGCGCGGGTTGACAAAGAGGAACGCGTGGGCGGCCCATTCGGGCACATTGGGATTGACAAAAGGGGGGTAGGCGGGGAAGCGGCTGGGCTTTCCCAGACGTTCAGAGAATGTTCGCCATGCACGCCTATCGTACTCATAACTGTGCCGCGCTGACGGCCGAAGCCGTGGGCCAGACGGTCCGCCTGTCCGGCTGGGTCCATCGCAAGCGCGATCATGGCGGCGTGCTGTTCGTCGACCTGCGCGACCATTACGGCATCACCCAGATCGTCGCTGACAGCGACACGCCCGCGCTCGCCATCCTGGAGAGCGTTCGGGTCGAGTCGGTCGTGACGATCGACGGCGTGGTCAAGGCGCGCTCGGCGGGGACCGTGAACCCCAACCTCGCGACGGGCGAGATCGAAGTGTTCGCGCGCGGCGCGACCGTCCTTTCCGCTGCCGAGGAACTGCCGATGCCGGTGGCGGGCGAGCAGGAATATCCCGAGGATATCCGCCTCCGTTACCGCTTCCTCGACCTGCGTCGCGAGACGCTGCACGCCAATATCGTGCGCCGGACTCAGGTGATTTCCGACATGCGGCGTCGCATGGAGACGGCGGGCTTCACTGAATATTCGACCCCGATCCTCACCGCTTCCTCGCCCGAGGGTGCGCGCGACTTTTTGGTGCCAAGCCGCATCCATCCGGGCAAGTTTTACGCGCTGCCCCAGGCGCCGCAGCAATATAAGCAGTTGCTGATGGTCGCGGGCTTCGACCGCTATTTCCAGATCGCGCCCTGCTTCCGCGACGAAGACCCGCGCGCCGACCGTCTGCCGGGCGAATTCTACCAGCTCGACCTGGAGATGAGCTTCGTCACCCAGGAAGAGGTGTGGGAGACGATGGAGCCGGTGATCGGCGGCATCTTCGAGAAGTTCGCCGACGGTCGTACCGTCACCCCGATCGGCCAGTTCCCGCGCATCCCCTATTCGGAATCGATGCTGAAATACGGCAACGACAAGCCCGACCTGCGCAATCCGCTGATCATCACCGATGTCACCGAGCATTTCACCAGCTCGGGCTTCGGGCTGTTCGAGAAGATCGTCGGCTCGGGCGGCGTGGTCCGCGCGATCCCGGCGCCGGGTACCGCCGAGAAGAGCCGCAAGTTCTTCGACGAGATGAACGAATGGGCTCGTGCCGAGGGCCATGCGGGACTTGGCTATGTCACCCGCAAGGGCGGCGAGTTCGGTGGCCCGATCGCCAAGAACCACGGCACCGAGGGGATGGAGGCGATCTATGCCGCGCTAGGCCTTGGTCCCGATGATGGCCTGTTCTTTGCGGCGGGCAAGGTCGAGGCGGCCACCAAGCTGGCAGGGCTCGCGCGCACCCGCGTTGCCGAGCAGCTCGGCCTGATCGAAGAAGGCGCGTTCCGTCTGTGCTGGATCGTCGACTTCCCCTTCTACGAATGGGACGAGGACGAGAAGAAGGTCGAGTTTGCGCACAACCCGTTCTCGATGCCGCAGGGCGGAATGGAGGCGCTCAACTCCGCCGATCCGCTGTCGCTCAAGGCGTACCAATATGACCTGGTCTGCAACGGTTTCGAGATCGCCTCGGGTTCGATCCGCAACCAGTCGCCCGAACTGATGGTCGCGGCGTTCGAGAAGGTCGGCCTGTCCAAGGCGGATGTCGAGGAGCGCTTCGGCGGCCTCTACCGCGCCTTCCAGTACGGCGCGCCGCCGCACGGCGGCATGGCGGCGGGTGTCGATCGTATCGTCATGCTGATCTGCGGCGCTCAGAACCTGCGCGAAATTTCGCTGTTCCCGATGAACCAGCGCGCGGAAGACCTGCTGATGGGCGCCCCGAGCCTGCCCAGCACCAAGCAGATGCGTGAATTGTCGCTCCGCTCGACCGCCGAGCCGAAAAAGGATGTGGATCTTTTTGGTGTGGGGGCCGGCCCCGCCCCCCCCCCCGACTCCCTTAAGCCGCGGCCAGCGCCGGCGTAGCGGGCTTGAACTCGCCCTGCTCGTCCATGATGTGCAGCACGCCGTCGGCGATCGCGAAATAAGCGCCGCGCAGGGTCAGCTTGCCCGCTTCCTCGCGACTGGTGACGAAGGGGAAGGTGCGCAGGTTGGCGATCGACGTGCGGACCGACTCCAGTTCCATCTCGCGCATCGCATCGGGACCGTCGCCATGCTTGGCGATGACCTTTTCGCGGGCACCGTCGAGCAGGCTCACCCAGTCGGAAACGAAGCCGCCTTCACCCTGCGGGGCGTGGGCGAAACCTTGCGTCAGCGCTGCCTTGCAGCCGCCGCACGCGCCATGGCCCATGACGACGACGTCGGTTACTTCGAGTTGCGTCACCGCGAATTCCAGCGCCGCCGACACGCCGTGATGACCACCGCCCGTCTCGAACGGCGGCACGAGGTTGGCGACGTTGCGCACGACGAAGATTTCGCCGGGCAGCGTGTCGAAAATCTGGGCCGGATCGACGCGGCTGTCGGAGCAGGCGATCACCATCACCTTGGGGCTCTGGCCTTCCTTCAATTCGGCCCAGCGGTCGCGCTGGCGACGCCAATCGGAAGTCCGAAAGCGCTGATAGCCATCCACGAGGTCGTTAAAGTCGGTCATTGCTCTCTCTTATCCAGTTCAGGAAATCATGCTCTAGCAGGCGAACCCGAGCGTGGCCGTTTCGGTTCCATATCAAATTGTGTCTGTCGCGCGATACCCTGGACGCGCATCGCAGGCATTGTGTCCGGCGGGGACCATCGCTATTTCGCGGGGCATGAACGAGTTGACACCGTTGGTCGCGCCGGTGCGCGCGCGCAAGCCGGACTGGATCCGCGTCAAGGCTCCGACCAGCGCCGGGTTCGCCGCCACGCGCGAGCTGATGCGGGCCAAGAGCCTGACGACCGTCTGCGAGGAAGCGGCCTGCCCGAACATCGGGGAATGCTGGTCGAAGAAGCATGCGACCGTCATGATCCTGGGCGACACCTGCACCCGCGCCTGCGCGTTCTGCAACGTGAAGACCGGCATGCCGCGCAAGGTCGATGCGATGGAGCCGCAGAATGTGGCGGATGCCGCCGCACAGATGGGGCTCAATCATATCGTCGTCACCTCGGTCGACCGCGACGACCTTCCCGATGGCGGCGCGTCGCAGTTCGTGAAGGTGATCGAGGCGCTGCGCCGCACCACGCCGAACACGACGATCGAAATCCTGACGCCCGACTTCCGCAACAAGGCGCAGGCGGCGATCGAGTCGATCGTCGAGGCGCGGCCTGACGTCTACAACCATAATCTGGAAACCGTTCCCCGGCTCTATCCGACGATCCGGCCGGGCGCGCGCTATTATGCGTCGCTGCGCCTGCTGGAGAGCGTGAAGCGCCATGATCCGTCGATCTTCACCAAGTCGGGCGTGATGCTGGGCCTGGGCGAAGAGCGCCTGGAAGTGCATCAGGTGATGGACGACATGCGCTCGGCCGACATCGATTTCCTGACCATGGGCCAGTATCTCCAGCCGACGCCGCGCCATGCCAAGGTCGCCGAGTTCGTCACGCCCAAGGCGTTCGACGCCTATGCCTCGATCGCGCGCGCCAAGGGCTTTTTGCTGGTCGCCAGCTCGCCGCTGACGCGTTCCAGCTATCATGCGGGCGACGATTTCGAGCGGCTGCGGGCAGCGCGCGAGGCGAAGCTGGCAGCCAAGCGCTGATGCCCAAGCATAGCGAGACACGGCATCTGCCCTACACGCCGGAGCAGATGTTCGATCTGGTCGCCGATGTGGCGCGCTATCCGGAGTTCCTGCCCTGGGTTTCCGCGATGCGCGTCCGATCGGACTCGGATAGCGAGACGGTGGCCGACATGATCGTCGGCTTCAAGGGGCTGCGCGAGACCTTCACCAGCCGCGTGACCAAGACCCGCCCCGAATCGATCGACGTCGACTATCTCGACGGGCCGCTCAAATATCTGCGCAACAACTGGCGTTTCCGGCCCGAGGAACAGGGGTGCGCGGTCGACTTCACCGTCGACTTCGCGTTTAAGAACCGGGTGTTCGAGATGCTGGCGGGGCAGGTGTTCGGCACCGCGCTCCGCCGCATGATCGGCGCGTTCGAGGATCGCGCCGCCAAGCTTTACGGCAGCAGCAACTCCAGCGCCAACAGCGCCGCCTGAAGCCGGATCGCGCCGCGCCCGATATCACCGAATTCGTGGCGCTCGGCCTTCACATCCTCGGGGTCGCCATCGCGTAGCGCACGGGCGAAGACGACGGTACCGACCGGCTTTTTCGCCGTACCGCCGCCGGGGCCCGCCACGCCCGTGATAGCCACCGCCACATCAGCCTCGCTGGCCGCCAGCGCGCCCTGCGCCATGCCCCAGGCGGTCGCCGTCGATACCGCCCCGAACGTCTCGATCACCTCGGGATTGACCTTGAGCATCGCGATCTTGGCCTGGTTCGAATAGGTGACGAAACCCGCCTCGACCACATCGGACGATCCCGGAATTTCCGTCAGTGCGGCGGACACCAGCCCGCCGGTGCAGCTTTCGGCCAAGGCGACGCGGCGACCCGCCGCGCGGTTCTCGGTCACGACCCGTTCGGCCAGAGCGATCAATTCGCGGGGCAGCAGCACGTCCATCAGCGGTTCCCGTTCATGCAAAGCGGCAGATCGGGCACGGCGACCTGCCGCCCTCGTGCCTTTTCTGTCTTGAGATATTGCAGCGCGGTCACGACGACCGACGCCATGTTGCGCGGGGGCAGGGGGGCCAACTGCGTCACCAGCCGGTCGATCGTCCCGCAATCCTCCAGCCCGATCCGCCCGACGATGAACGGCACCAGCAGCGAGGTCAGCAACGGACGGGCATAATCCGACTGCAACAGCGTATCGATCGCCGGGTCCGACAGTTTGACGATCGCGGCGCGGGCGGCAGGCCAGGCCTGATCCGCCGCGCTCTCATATTTGGCGATCAGCGTACCGCCACCCCGGATCAGGCTAGTGGCGGGCAGTCGTGCTCCGCATACCCGACCGGTTTCGCGCAATATGTCGGGCATGGCGACCAGCGTCATCGCCTCCGCCTCGGGCGCGGTGATGCAGGAGCGGGCCTGAGCGCTCGCGATCTCCGGAGCGATCAATGCCGCAAGCGCGACGATCAGACTCAGGCGCTTCATGCGGGCATTCCCCCGGGGAGGCGCACGGTGGCGATCGCCTGCGCCGCGATGCCTTCGCCGCGTCCGGTAAAGCCCAGGCGTTCGGTCGTCGTGGCCTTCAGGCTGACCCGGCTCCGCTCGATGTTCAGCAGGCCGGCGATCCGTTCGACCATGGCGGCGCGGTGAGGGCCGATCTTGGGCGCTTCGCAGATGATGGTCAGGTCGACGAAATCGATCCGCCCGCCCTTATCGGCGATCAGCTTGGCGGCATGTTGCAGGAACTGGCCCGACTCGGCCCCCTTCCATTGCGGATCGCTCGGCGGAAAATGGGTGCCGATGTCGCCCGCCGCGATCGTGCCGAGCAGCGCGTCGGTCAGCGCATGGAGCGCGACATCGGCATCGCTATGTCCCGACAGCCCCTGATGATGCGGGATCAGCACGCCGCCCAGCCAGAGTTCCTCGCCATCTTCCAGACGGTGAACGTCGAAACCCATCGCGGTCCGGGTTTCCCATGCCAGTCGCATATCAGCGCCGGCCAAGTCGTCGGGATAGGTGATTTTCTCGAGCATGGCATCGCCCTGCACCAAAGCGACGCGCCCGCCAAGCCGTCGCACCATCTGCGCATCGTCGGTCGCCTCGGCATCGGCGGGCCATGCAGCATGGGCGGCGATGACCGATTGCAGGTGAAAGCCCTGCGGGGTCTGCACCCGGACGACGCCGTTACGCGGTACGGTTTCGCCCAGATGGACGCCGTCCGGCCGCAGGCTTTCCCGCGCCAGCGTATCCGCGACCGGCAGCACCGGCATCGCGCCATCGGCCGTTTCCAGCCCAGCCAGAACGCGGTCGATCACGTCGTGCGAGAGGCAGGGGCGAGCGGCGTCGTGGATCAGCACCTTCTCGACCCCGGCGAGAGCGAGTTGCCGCAAACCGTTCGCCACCGATTCGCGGCGGCTGGCCCCACCGGCCTCGCACCAGGCGCTTGGCAGAAGGTTGCGCACCGTCTCCAACTGATCCGCCGCGACCATGGTCAGCACGGGGCCAATCGCGGGATGTGCGGCAAAGGCGGCATGGCTCCATGCCAGCATCGGACGGCCGCCCAGATCGCGAAACTGTTTCGGTATGCCGCCGCCCATCCGACTGCCGCCACCCGCCGCGACGATCAATGCGGCGATCTTTCCATTCTCGCTCATAAGGCCGCGACCTAGCGGCTTTTCGCCCGTACCGCCAATCTTGCCTCGTGGTGCATGTTCGCGTAGAGGGACTGCTTATTTTTCAGGCAGTATGATGCGTAATCTCGCCCCCATTCAGGTCGGTCCGGTGACGATCGACAGCCCCGTCGTTCTGGCGCCGATGACCGGCGTCACCGACATGCCGTTTCGCACGCTGGTCCGCCGCTATGGTTCGGGCTTGAACGTGACCGAGATGATCGCCAGTCAGGCCGCCATCCGCGAGACGCGTCAATCGATCCAGAAGGCCGCATGGCATCCGCTGGAGGAGCCGGTGTCGATGCAGCTGGTCGGCTGCACGCCCTATGAAATGGGTGAGGCGGCCAGGCTGAACGCCGATCGCGGCGCGGCGATCATCGACATCAATATGGGCTGTCCGGTGCGCAAGGTCGTCAACGGCGATGCGGGCTCGGCTTTGATGCGCGACCTGAAACTGGCGGCGGAGATCATTCGTGCGACGGTGGAGGCGGTGGATGTGCCGGTGACGCTGAAAATGCGGATGGGCTGGTGCCATGACAGCCTGAACGCCCCCGAATTGTCGCGCATCGCCGAGGATATCGGCGTGAAAATGATCACCGTCCATGGTCGCACCCGCAACCAGATGTACAAGGGGCAGGCGGACTGGGCCTTCATCCGCCAGGTGAAGGATGCGGTATCCATCCCCGTCATCGCCAATGGCGACATCTGTTCGGTGGACGATGCCGACATGGCGCTGGACCAGTCGGGCGCGGACGGTGTGATGATCGGGCGTGGCGCCTATGGTCGCCCTTGGCTGTTGGGGCAGGTCATGCACTGGTTCGCAACCGGCGAACGTCGCGAGGATCCGCCGCTGGGCGAACAATATCGTGTCGTTGCCGAACATTATGACGCGATGCTTGACCATTATGGTACCGAGACGGGCGTCAACATGGCCCGCAAGCATATCGGCTGGTACACACGCGGGCTTCACGGCTCCGCCGAGTTCCGCAACAAGGTCAATCAGGAAGCCAGTGCCGACCGCGTCAAGTCGATGCTGTACGACTTCTACATGCCGCAGATCGAGCTTGCAGCCGCGGCCTGATACGACGCGCCATGGCCGACCGGGTTTCGCGGCATTGTTCGCCGCCCTGCCGGTCGCGGTCGTGGTCGTCGATCCAGAGGATCGGATCGCCCATGCCAACGGGCTTGCCGAACAGCTGTTGAACCTGTCCGAGCGGTTGATGATCGGACAGCCGCTGGCGGCGATCCTGCCCCCGCCCGATGCGCCTCGCAGTCGCGACGGGCATGGCTTCGCCGTGTACGACACGGTCATCGCGACACCGCGCGGCCACAAGATCCGGGTCGATTTTGTCGAAGCGCAAATTCCCGATCATACGGGCTGGCGAGCGATCACCCTGCACAGTGCGGGCCAGTCACGCCGTCTGGCCCATGCCTCGGAACGCAGCGCCGGGGCGCGGGCCGCCATAGGCGCCGCCGCGATGCTCGCGCACGAGATCAAGAACCCACTGTCCGGCATTCGGGGCGCTGCGCAACTCCTGAACGGTGGCGAGTTGACCACGCTGATCACGACCGAGGTGGACCGCATCGCCGCGCTCATCGATCGGATGCAGGATTTCAGCGATACCCGGCCCTTGCCGCTGGCATCGGAGAATATCTATCCGCTGCTCGCCCATGCGCGGGGGGTGGCGCTGGCCGGTTTCGCGCGTGGTATCCAGATCGAGGAGCGGTTCGACCCTTCGTTGCCGCCCGCACGGATCAATCGCGACGCCTTGCTTCAGATCGTCATCAACCTGTTGAAGAACGCGCGCGAAGCGGTTCGGTCCGTGCGCAACCCCCGGATCATCCTGACGACCGCCTATCGTCATGGCATGTCGGTCAGCACGGACGATGGACGGACCCGCCTGCCTCTGCCCATCGAAATCTGCGTGATCGACAATGGCCCGGGCGCGCCCCCGGACATCGCGGACCACATGTTCGATCCCTTCGTCTCCAGCCGCCGCGAGGGGCAGGGGCTCGGCCTTGCCCTTGTCGACAAGCTGGTCCGCGACATGAGCGGCATCATTCAATATGCAAGAGAGGGCTCGCCCGAAATGACCGTCCTGCGTCTGTTGCTGCCCCGGGCCGCCGCATGAGCCATGTCCTGGTCGTCGATGACGACGCCGCGATCCGCACCGTGGTCGGGCAGGCGCTGCGCCGCGCGGGGCATGAGGTCACGACGGTGGAGACGCTGGCCCGGCTCGACAAGATGCTGGCGGGCGGCGCGCCGGACATATTGGTGACGGACGTCATCCTGCCCGACGGTGACGGGATCGACCATATCCGAAGCGTCGCCCAGCGTTTTCCAACCCTGCCCATCATCATCCTGTCAGCGCAGAATACCCTGACCACGGCGGTGCGCGCGGCGGAGGTGGGCGCCTATGAATATCTGCCGAAGCCCTTCGACCTCGACGCGCTGACCAATGCGGTGGCGGGGGCGCTGGCGCGGCGGGGGGTGCTGGTCGAGGACGCCTTGCCGGACGACGATCGCGCGCTTCCGCTGATCGGTCGCTCGCAGGCGATGCAAAGCGTGTATCGCATCATCGCGCGCGTGGTCGCGACCGACCTCACCGTGCTGATCTCCGGCGAGTCGGGAACCGGCAAGGAACTGGTCGCGCGGGCGATCCACGATCTGGGCCCGCGCCGCGCGGCCCCGTTCCTGGCGATCAACATGGCCGCGATCCCGCGCGAATTGATCGAGGCCGAGTTGTTCGGCCATGAACGCGGCGCGTTCACCGGCGCGGCACAGCGCAATGCAGGCCGGTTCGAGCAGGCGGCCGGCGGTACCCTGTTCCTCGACGAAATCGGCGACATGCCGATGGAGGCGCAGACCCGGTTGCTGCGGGTCCTCCAGTCGGGCGAGTTCACCACCGTGGGCGGCGCGCGGACGATCCGTACCGATGTCCGCATCGTCGCGGCGACGAACCGCGATCTCGGCCAACAGGTCGTATCCGGCCAGTTCCGCGAAGACCTGTTCTACCGTCTCAACGTCGTCCCCATCGCACTTCCCGCCCTGCGGGAGCGGCGACAGGATATCCCCTTGCTGGCCCGGCATTTCCTGGAGAACGCCGCGTTGCAGGGTCTGCCGAGGCGGCGGATCGACAGTCAGGCGGTCGATGTGCTGGTGGCGCATGACTGGCCCGGCAATGTGCGCGAACTGGAGAATATGATGCGGCGCCTCGCCGTCCTGGCGCGCGACGAGGTGATCGATGCGGAGGCGATCCGCGCCATGATGGGCGAAGCGCGTCAGTCGCCTCATGGTCCGGACGACGCGCATGGCGGCGATCTGGCGGCTGCGGTCCGCAGCTATCTCGCGCGGCTTGCCGTGGAGCGCCCCGCATCGCTGGATGACGGCTCGCTTTATGACCGTATCATCGGCGAGGTCGAACGCCCCTTGATCGAAGCGATGCTGGCGCGACACGGCGGCAATCAGTTGCGAACCGCCCGCGCGATGGGGATCAATCGCAATACCCTGCGCAAACGCCTCGACACACTTCGCATTCCGGTCAGCGGTGATGACGAGTCGGCGGACTGACTAACGAAATTTTTACGAATTGTGGCTTGCAGGTCACGCTTCACGTTGTACGATTGCAACGATGTTGGCGTCCCTGAAGCCTGCCGGTCCCATCGAACCGCCGCGATCCCGCTTCGCGGTGACACCGGCGGTGGAGGTGGCGATCGTCATTGGAGCGATTGCCATCGCCGCCGGAACCTATTGGTTCATCGACCAGCGGCATGACGCTCAGGGTCTGATCGCGCCCCCGGTCATCGCCGGTTTGCTGGCACTCAATCTGGTGCCGGGCATATTGTTGCTGATGTTGCTCGGGCGGCGGGTCGCCATGCGGCGCGCGGCGGAGTCTGCGGTCGGCGGGGGCGGGCGGCTTCATGTCCGACTGGTGGCGATCTTCTCGCTCACTGCCAGCGTACCCATCCTGCTGACCGTCGTGACAGCGTCGGTGATGTTCCAGTCGTCGGCGGAATTCTGGATTTCCGACCGCGCCCGCAAGGCGTTCAGCGACGCGATGGACATCGCCCGCCAGTCGCAGCAGCAGATCATCAACCGCTGGGTCTTTGCCGGGCGCGCCATGTCGCAGGACCTGGGGCGCAACCTGCCGGTGCTGCGCGAGAACCGGCGCGACTTCCACGATTATCTGGTCCAGCAGACGATCGTGCGCGACATGGAGGAGGCGGTCCTCTTCTCCTATGATCCCAAACAGGGCTTCAAATTCTACGACTTCTTCAATCAGCCGACCGATGCGAGCTTCCGAGAGTTGGTGACGCCCGAAATGATGGGCCAGGCCAGCCGGTCGAACCGGCCCGAAGTCGGTATCAACGAACAACGCGTCTGGGTCGTCACGCCCCTGCCGGACAGCAGCGGGATCATGCTCTACGTCGGGACCAGCGTGAACGCCGCGTTCCTGAGCAAGCAGCATTTCGCCGCCGAAGATGTGGTCGAGGGCTATCGCGCGTTGCAGGGCCGGGCCCGGTCTCTCCAGCTGAAGTTCAACATCGCTTTGTTCTTCGTCGCCCTGCTGATCGTCGGGATCGCGGTGTGGATCGCGCTGGCGGTGGCCGATCGACTGGTGCGACCGGTGGGCGAACTGGTCGATGCGGCCCGGCGCATCGCGGGCGGTGACCTGACCGCCCGCGTGCCCGATCCCCGCACCCGCGACGAGGTCGGCACGCTGGCCAATGCGTTCAACCAGATGACCGGCCAGTTGGAACAGCAGAATACCGAACTGGTCACCGCCAACGCCCAGCTCGACAATCGCCGTGCGCTCATCGAGGCGGTGATGGCGGGGGTTTCGGCGGGCGTCGTCGCGATCGGTGCCGATCGCCAGGTCCGCATCGCCAACAACTCCGCCGACATGCTGCTCGGCGTGGAGCCGGGCGGGTTGATCGGCCATCGCCTGATCGAGGTTGCCCCCGAACTGGACGCACTGCTCGACCAGGGGCGGCGGGAGGCGACGGTGCAGGTCGCGCTGCACGGCGACATGCGGACCCTGGCGGTGCGGATCGCGCAGACGGCGGACGGACCGATCCTGACCTTCGACGACATCACGCAGCAATTGCTCGATCAGCGCCGGGCCGCCTGGTCGGATGTCGCACGGCGCATCGCGCATGAGATCAAGAACCCGCTGACCCCCATCCAGTTGGCGGCGGAGAGGCTCCAGCGCCGCTATGGCAAGGTCATCGATCCGCAGGACGAAACCTTCGGCCGCCTGACCGAGACGATCGTCCGTCAGGTTGGCGACCTGCGCCGGATGGTCGACGAATTCTCCTCCTTCGCGCGTATGCCCAAGCCGGTCTTTCGCGAGGAAGCGATCGCGGACATCTGTGCCCAGGCGATGTTCCTCCATGAGGTCGCCCATCCCGAGATCCGCTTCGAAATGGAGCAGGACGAGCCCGCGCCGATGATGGTTTGTGACCGGCGGCAGATGAGCCAGGCGCTGACCAACATCGTCAAGAATGCGGTGGAGGCGATCGAGGCGCGGCCGGACGGGATGAAGGGCGGCCATGTCATGCTGACCGTCGGGCAGCAGGGGGGCATGGTGACGATTACCGTTGCCGACAACGGCGTAGGCCTGCCGCCCGAACGCGACAGGATCATCGAGCCCTATATGACGACGCGCGCGCGCGGCACCGGCCTGGGCCTCGCCATCGTCAACAAGATCATTGCGGAACATGCCGGCACGATCGGCTTTTCCGACAATCCTACCGGCGGCACCATCGTTTCGATGATGTTCGATGCCGGCGCCCTGGCGGCGCTGGATCAGGGTGGCGCCGAACCCGAACTGGCTGAGGAGGGCCAGCTCACCGCTTTGACTCGTACTCGGACGTAAAGAATCATGGCTTTGGACATTCTCGTCGTCGATGACGAACTCGATATCCGCGAACTGGTCGCCGGCGTGCTGGAGGATGAGGGCTATGACGCCCGAGTCGCCGCCGACAGCGATGCCGCGCTGGAGGCTGTGGCCGTGCGGCGACCGTCGCTGGTACTGCTCGACGTCTGGTTGCAGGGCTCGAAGCTCGACGGTCTGGAACTGCTCGATGAGATCAAGCGGCGCGACCCCTCGATCCCTGTGCTGGTCATTTCGGGCCACGGCAACCTCGACACGGCGGTGGCGGCGATCCGGAAAGGGGCCGCGGACTTCATCGAAAAGCCGTTCGAGGCCGAACGCCTGTTGCTGATGGTCGGGCGCGCGACCGAGACCGAGCGGTTGCGGCGCGAGAACGCCTCGCTGCGCGCCAGTGCCGGGCGGGAAACCGATCTCACCGGTTCCTCCAGCGCGATCAACGGCATCCGCGCCACCCTGAAGCGTGTTGCCGCGACCGGAAGCCGCGTGCTGATCATGGGCGCGGCGGGCGTGGGCAAGGAAGTCGCGGCGCGGCTGCTCCACGGCTGGAGCAACCGGTCGAGCGCGCCCTTCGTGGTCGTCAGTGCGGCGCGCATGACGCCCGAGCGCGTCGACGAGGAATTGTTCGGGGTAGAGGAGGGGGGGGACCTCGTCCGCACCGGGCTGCTCGAACAGGCGCATGGCGGCACCTTGTTCCTGGACGAGATCGCGGACATGCCGATCGCGACCCAGGCGCGTATCCTGCGCGTATTGACCGACCAGAGCTTCACGCGCGTCGGCGGTACGCGGGTGGTGAAGGTCGATGTCCGCGTCGTCTCTGCCACGGCGCGCGACCTGACGCAGGAGATCGCCGAGGGCCGGTTCCGCGAGGACCTCTATTATCGCCTCAACGTCGTGCCGGTGACTATCCCTTCGCTGTCCGAACGGCGGGAAGACATCCCGCCGCTGGTCGAGCATTTCATGGCGCATTACGCCACCGAACGCCGCGTCCGCACGCCCGAGATCGCGCCCGATGCGATGGTCGCGATGCAATCCTATGACTGGCCGGGCAATGTCCGCCAGCTTCGCAACGTGGTCGAGCGGACCATCATCCTGGCACCGGGCGACCGCGTCGGCCGCATCGACCTGGACCTGTTGCCCGCCGAAGTGCTGGGCGAGGGGGCCGATATGGGGGGCGGGGGCGCCACCGCCATCATGGGGGCTCCCTTGCGCGAGGCGCGTGAGAGTTGGGAGCGCGAATATCTGCGCGTCCAGATCCGGCGTTTTTCGGGCAATATCTCCCGCACCGCCAGCTTCATCGGGATGGAACGGTCCGCGCTCCACCGCAAGCTGAAGCTGCTGGGGATCAGCGAGACGCGCGACGAGTGACGCAATGGTCATGCGCTCGCCTCTGGACGAATGCCCCTCGAAACCATAGATATTGGCCGCGCCCGGCACACGGGCGCGGTTCCGACGCCGGGAAACGGCGCTATTCGCGGGCACGGACCCGCCAAGAATAAGGGCTCGACCATGGCCGACAAATCAGGTTCGCTTCAGGACCTCTTTCTGAATGCGCTGCGCCGCTCCAAGGCGCCGGTTACCATGTTCCTCGTCAAGGGTGTGAAGCTCCAGGGCATCGTGACCTGGTTCGACAATTTCTCGGTGCTGCTGCGCCGGGACGGACAGTCGCAGCTGATCTACAAGCATGCCATCTCCACCATTATGCCGTCCGGTCCGCTGGACGTGGCCGCGATCGTCGACGGCGTGAACGAACAGCAGCGCAAGAACCCGCTGTTGCAGGAAATCTTTCTCAACGCGGTGCGCAAATCGGAAGACCCCGTCACCATGTTCCTGATCAACGGCGTCATGCTGCAGGGTCAGATTGCGGGCTTCGACCTGTTCTGCATGCTGCTCCAGCGTGAGGGCATGGCGCAGTTGGTCTATAAGCATGCCGTCTCGACCATTCAGCCCGCCCGGCCGCTGAATCTGGCCGAAGAGCAGGCGGGATCGGCCGAGGATTGAGTACCGGTTTCGATCGCGATCGCGGTGAATTCACGCGGGGTGCCCGCACCGTCATCGTCCTGCCGGATCAGGGCGATGCGGCGCGGGATGCCGATGCGCGTCTGGACGAGACCGCTGGCCTGGCCATGGCGATCGGCCTGGATGTGGTCGAGCGCATCGCACTGCGGGTCAGGGCCCCCAAACCCGCGACCCTGATCGGCAGCGGCCAGGTCGAACAGGTCGCCCAGCAGATCCGGATGGAGGAGGCGCAACTCGTCGTGTTCGACGGAGCGCTTACGCCCGTTCAGCAGCGCAATCTCGAAACCGCGCTGGAGGCCAAGGTCATCGACCGAACCGGCTTGATCCTGGAGATTTTCGGTGAGCGCGCCGCGACCGCCGAGGGGCGGTTGCAAGTCGAACTGGCGCATCTGGATTATCAGGCCGGTCGATTGGTTCGTAGCTGGACCCACCTTGAGCGTCAGCGCGGCGGTTTCGGCTTCCTGGGCGGCCCCGGCGAAACGCAGATCGAGGCCGACCGCCGGATGATCCGCGACCGCATGGCGCGCCTGCGTCGCGAATTGGATCAAGTCAGCCGGACGCGGGGCCTCCACCGCGATCGGCGTCAGCGCGCACCTTGGCCGATCATCGCGCTGGTCGGCTATACCAACGCCGGAAAATCGACACTTTTCAATCGCCTGACTGGCGCTCATGTCATGGCGAAAGACCTGTTGTTCGCGACGCTCGACCCGACCTTGCGGCAGATCCAGTTGCCGGGCATCGATAAGGCGATCCTGTCGGACACGGTGGGCTTCGTTTCCGACCTGCCGACCCAGTTGGTCGCCGCGTTCAAGGCGACGCTGGAAGAGGTGGTGTCCGCAGACCTGCTGATCCATGTCCGCGATATCGCGCATCCCGATAACGAAGCCCAGCGAGCGGATGTCGAGGCGGTGCTAACCGAGATCGGTGTCGATCCCGAAACCCCGCGCTTCGAGGCGTGGAACAAGATGGATCTCGTCGAAGGCGATCTGCGAGACGACCTCCTCGCGGAGGCCGAGCGGCGTTCCAACATCGTTGCCGTATCGGCGATGACGGGGGAGGGCATCGATGGCCTGATCGAGCAGGTTGCGCAGGCGCTGACCTCCGGCCACCGCCGCTACCGCGTGACGCTCGACGCAGGCGACGGGGCGGGGGCGGCATGGCTGCATGCCCATGGCGAAGTGCTGGATCAGGCGATCGAGGGCGAACAGGCGGTTTATGACGTTCGCCTGTCGCCGCCCGATTATGACCGGTTCACCCGTCGCGGCGCTTGACCCTCTGCCACAGGGCTTCCTTGCCTTCCAGGTCGAGCGCCGCAAAGCCTTCGCCGGCCTCCTGCTCCATTGCACGAAAGCGACGCTCGAACTTGAGGTTGCCGTTACGCAACGCCGCCTCGGCGTCGATGCCATGGTGGCGCGCCCAGTTGACCACGGCGAACAGCAGATCGCCAAATTCCTCTTCGAGCGTCTCCGGCGGCGCTTCGGCGATTTCCTGCAATTCCTCGTCGATCTTGGCGCGCGCGCCATGCGGATCGGGCCAGTCGAAGCCGACCCTGGCGGCACGGTTTTGCAGCTTCTCGGCCCGCATGAGCGCAGGTAGGCCGAGCGCCACACCGTCGAGCGTACCGCTCGCCGCCTTGGCGCGTCGCTCCTCGGCCTTGATCTGCTCCCAAAGATGATGACCGCCTTCGGCGACGTCGCCGAAGATATGCGGATGGCGTCGCTCCATCTTGTCGCTGATCGCGGTCACGACATCCGGGAAGGAGAAATGGCCGAGGTCGGCGGCGATCTGGGCATGGAAGACGACTTGCAGGAGCAGATCGCCGAGTTCGTCCTTCAAGTCCGCCATGTCGCCACGCGCAATCGCGTCCGCGACTTCATGTGCTTCCTCGATCGTATAGGGCGCGATGCTCTCGAAGCTCTGGGCAACGTCCCATTCGCAGCCCGTTTGGGGGTCGCGCAGGCGCTTCATGATAGTCAGCAGGCGATCCACCGGACCTTACTCCTTGTTCCCGCAATTTAGAAAAGACATAATCGTCGCCAGATAGAAATGACACCGTCTGGTAGCAGCGGGGGCAGCGTGGAGCCATCCAAGCAGCGCAGCGCTGCCCCCGCTGATGCTCACGCCGGTTTTCAGACGACCCGCCCTTTCCCGAAACTCCATGTCCGATGGCGCATTTCGGGAAAAGGCAATCGGGAACAGATTTCGGGAAATTCGTCTTGGAAGCGCGCGGCCCAGACGGTCGGTGGCCCGGAATCTCACCCGACCTTCCCATTTGGGAAGGGAGCGAGAACACCTTGCAGCCGTCACATCTATGAGTGACGATACGTGAATGCACACACCTTGCGCTCGCCGATGCCATGCAGTCCTCATTCTCGGCTCAATAGCTGCGTTGGCAGCGTGCAACATGGTCGAATGGCAGAGTGGTACACGAACGCCAGTGACGGCGGGCGGCACCAGTATGATGTTCATTCCGCAGAAAAATGGATCGGTGAGCGCGGTTCCCGTAAGTGCAGGTTCGCCAGTACAACGCGTTCAGCCGACCTCTGCGCGAAACCCATCATGCGAAGGCCAAGACCTAAATTGGCCGACAAAGCCTCATAGCGCCGAACCGGTAATAGATGTCATCGTTGTAAAGGCGAGAGGTACATTTGTTTATAACGGAGAAATTGTCGATATTGACCGGTTATCGGACCATCTGCATCTCAAGTCTCAAATGTCCGCGTCACCAACCGTGCTTCTTAGGCATGACCCCGGCGCAACCTGTTCGAACGTCACCGCCATACGTAATTTGATGCGTCGCACGTTGGATTGCGCGTCTGGCAAGTGTGTCGAAGGATCGACGTGGAGCTGGGTTCCTGATGAAGGCTTCAACGGCTTTGATGGGGGGCGTTAGCAGCAGTATTTAGCGCCTGCACCGCGCGGGATGTGCAAGACTGCTCGCATTCTCGAAACTCGATCGATTTCGAGAACGCCTGCGCCGTCTCGCGACCCGTTCGTTGATGGGAAAGTAAACGCCGATTGCCTCGATTATGTGCGCCGGCAGGATTTTCATTCAGTTGGTGGTAGAGCGGCGAAGGTCGCAGCAACGTTGAGGATCCCGTTACCGAATACGGCATCGGGCCCCGGGGTCCCGGCGTCCGTGGCGTTAGCGAGCAGCAATGTGACGATCTGGGCTCCAGTCAGATTCGGCCGTGCTTGTGCAACCAGTGCCACCGCGCCACTTATCGCAGCGGCGGCCGGTGAAGTGCCACTGTCGCGGGCAAGAGCCCCGCTTCTATCAGTCATAACGACGTCCCGTGACAATGCCGTCAGGTACCAAGCGGCGGAAGGACCGCTCCCGGCCCGGTTCGCCAGCTGATAGTCGAAAGCTCCAGACACATCGTGACCGCCTGCGATGATGACCCATCCCGGAGCAGCCTCCGCGAATGACCGCGAAAGGAGAAGCGGCTGGCGTGCATCCCCACCATTGTTGCCTGCGCTGATCACCGTGACGATGCCGGCAGCCGCCGCGCGGCGGACGGCTGCGATGAGGGTCTCGTGCGTCACGTCCGCGGTCGCCGAGATGTTGATGACCCGGACCTTCGCATTGATGGCCGCATCGATCGCGCGGATGAGCAACTCGGCTGAGGCCGGGCAATCGGTGGCGGAACGACAGGTCGCCGGGTCCGAAGCGTTCAGAGACACGAGCATTGCTTCGGGAGCGACGCCATGCATGCCGCGGCCGTCACGTGCCGCCAGCGCCACGGACGCCATCAGCGTGCCGTGACCACTGGAATCGGTCAGACCGCGCGTCCCGGCCATGTCGGCGCTGGCAGGATCGATCCGGCCGCTGAATTCGGACAGACCTGGGGTGATGCCTGTGTCGATGATCGCGATCTTGACGCCGCGACCGGTCACGCCCGCACGATAGGCGGCGTCGGCGTTCGCTGCTGCGGCGGAGTTCGATTGCTGATCCTCGATCTGTTGGGCGGTGAGGGGTGCCGAAGACGAGGGGGTGGGGGT
>NZ_JAXCMJ010000024.1:0-51945 GCF_038084995.1 Sphingomonas sp. 2378 | reverse complement strand
ACGCATCGCTACCCGCTTCGACCGCAACATCAAGAACTTCCTCAGCGCAATCGCTTTCGCTGCCGCCGTCATCTGGTGGTTATGAGTCCGGACCCTAGTGCCATTCCCTACGCGCTGTATCCGGAGACTTTTATGGATCATACCGCACGGACGCTGCCGTTGCGCGACGGTGCCGCCATCCCGCAAATGGGCCTGGGCGTCATGTATGTGCCCGAAGGCACGTTGCCCGCGCTGATGCGTGAGGCGGCCAAGGTCGGCTATCGCCACTTCGATACCGCGACCGTCTATGGCAACGAGGGCGAAGTCGGCGAGGGCCTGCGCTCGCTCGACCTCGACCGCAGCGAGGTCTTCGTGACCACAAAGCTGCAGGACGGCATCCACGGCTATGACAATGCCCTGCGCGCCTTCGATGCCAGCGAGAAGCTGATAGGGTCGATCGACCTTTACCTCATCCATTGGCCGCAGCCCGCCAAGGACCTGTACGCCGAAAGCTGGCGCGCGCTGGTGCGCTTGCAGGATGAGGGCCGGGTTCGCTCGATTGGCGTTGCCAACTTCACCCCCGAGATGATCGATCGCATCACTGCCGGAACCGGCGTGGCGCCGGTCATCAACCAGGTCGAGCTGCACCCGCGCTTCCAGCAGCGCGAACTCCGTGCCTACAATACCTCCAAGGGCATTTTGACGCAGGCGTGGAGCCCACTGGAGCATGGCCTGATCCTGAAGCAGAAGGCGGTCATCGAGATCGCTCAGCGCCTCGGACGTTCGGCCGCGCAGGTGGTCCTTCGCTGGCACATCCAGAGTGGCCTCGTCGTGATCCCGAAGGCAGCGGACGCCAAGCATCTGGCTGATAATTTTGCAGCTTGGGACTTTGAGCTGTCCGAGGCGGACATGACCCGCATCTCCGCGCTCGACCAGAACCAGAGCTCCTTCGGCCTCGACCCCAATGTCTATCAGAGCGACCGCGGGCGCATCGAAGCCTGAGCCGCCATCATTTCGAAGGACTATCCATGACCTATCGTATTGCCACCATCATCGGCAGCCTGCGCAAGGACTCGATCAACCGCCGCGTCGCGGACGCATTGATACGTCTCGCCCCGTCGAACTTCGATTTCGTCGACGTGTCGATCGGCGACCTTCCGCTTTACAATCAGGACGAAGACGCAAATCAAAGCGCGGCGGTGCTCCGGATGAAGGCTGCCATCGAGGCTTCGGATGGCGTCCTCTTTGTCACGCCGGAGTATAACCGCTCCATACCCGGTGCGCTGAAAAACGCCCTCGATCATGGCTCACGCCCCTATGGCGACAACTCATGGTCAGGTCGTCCCGCAGGGATCGTCGGCGTTTCCCCCGGCGGTACTGGCACAGCCATCGCGCAACAACATCTGCGCAGCGTCCTCACGTTTTTTGATATGCCGATGTTCGGGCAGCCTGAGACTTACATTCAATGGCAGGCCGATCTGGTAAACGAAGATGGCATCTTTGCCGACGGGAGCCAGGCATTCTTTCAGAACTGGATGAGCACCTTCACCACGTTTGTGACGAGAAACCTCGTCCATCAGAAGGGATAAACCTAGGTCCGACCAATATTCATGTTTGCTTCTTGCTCCGCTAACCCTTTGATAACGGGCGAGAGTAAACATCCTTGAATGTAAGCCCGACCTGATTTCCTGCAGGAAAGGGAATCCGGCGGGCGGCGCCATCAGTTGTCGGGCCAGTTGCGGGAGCAAGGTCGAGCTCGGTCGGGGTCGGGGGACACCGCCGGGCCCGGCCGAAACCTCAGCGCTTTCGATCTGCCACCGGGCACGTGAGACGAAATGAAGACCGTCGAACTGCACCCGAATCGGGTGGCTCGCGTCATGCCCCCGCAGCATGAGCGTACCGTCGGTCCCGGTAACATCGTGCAGCGTGATGTCGCGATAGACCGGTATCGCTGTGCCGCTCGCCCCGGCATCATCCCGGCATCATAGTGTGTCGAGGTCGATCGGCCGTCGATTGCCGCGCAGGCAGACACCCTCGTACCGCACCCGGGTCACCGGTCCGCCCCGGCTGGCGTCGCTCTTGATACGAAGGCCGGAGGGCGCGCCGTCCAGTATCACGTCGCGGACGAGAATGTCGCTGACGCCGGCATTGGTCTCGCGGCCGGTAGACTCAGCACCCGTCTCTGCCCACATGACATCTGCTTCCGGCAGGTAGCGCGCCAGCCGGTCACGGTCTGCTCTATCCGGGAGCAGTTCGTTCGATCAAACATCGCCTCGGCAGGAGCCAGATCGGCGGCCGGACGACATTCGTTCCGGCTGGCACATCTTGGCCTTGATCAAGGGACCGATGTACTCATCCTGTGGCGCATCCCAATAGTATCGACGGTTAGTCGTTCCATCGATGCCGCGCGCGGCTTCCCCCGCGCCGGTTTGCGCAGAAGCGCTCTAGGAATTTGCTCCTAACGCGCTCGCGCGAATGCCGCATGGAAAAGCATAGCCGCTGGCATGGCCGCCTTGTACCTGCGGGCGCTCACAAGCATTGCAATGATATCACGTGGTTTTTGGCTGTCTCAAGCATCTTCCGGCGCTTCGCCGTCCGCTATGACCGTTGAACCATCCCCTTCCGCGGCTTCGTCCATCTCGGCGCCGCATTGATCCCGATACGGTGAATATCGATCGGGGCTGATGGTCATCGATCCGATATCATCAAAATTGGGATAGGACGCCGTCTGTCATCCAGCCGAAGGACAAGATCGGCCCGCCCCGGCATCTCTTCGAGGATGTGGCGGGTCAGACGTTCGTAATGGCTGATGAAGCGGAGCACCTGCGCATCGTCCATCACGCCGGGGCCGCTCGCCCCGGATTGCCGTAGCGCCTGTTCCTGCTGCATTCGCCAGGTGGCGACGACGTCCCAGCCCGGCGCGGCGAGCAGCACCAGCATATCGATATGGCCGAACAAGGCCTGATAGGGCCCCGCCAGCGCCGCGTTGGCGAAGGATCGCCAACGGCCCGATGCGTCTTCGCTCGCCTCCAGCCTGTTGACGGGGCTTTGCAGCGCGGCTTCGGCTTCGGGTTTCGCGCCGACGCACCATCCCTCGAACAGTACGACCCGCGTGTCCGCCGGGGCGACCGGCCATGCCTCGACCGGGGCTCGGTCGTCGCGCGCCTTGTCGAAGCGTGGAAGCGCCACCGCCTCCCCCGCTCCGATCGCGTCGAGCACGGCCAGGCCCAGCGGGATATCGTGCGTGCCGGGAACGCCGCGCGTCCGCAGCAGGGGGTGGACATCGCGCGCCAGCGCCTCGCGATCGCGACGCGTCAGATAGAGATCGTCCAGCGACAGCGTCACCGCCCGCTCCAGCCGTTCGCACAAGGCGGCGGCCAGCGTCGACTTGCCGCTGCCCTGCGCGCCGCAGAGGCCGACGACGATGGGGCGACCGGGTATCTCCGCCGCCCGCCGGGCGATGGCCTGCGCGACGACTGCCTCAAGCGACACGGTTGGGCAGCTCCGTTCCGGTCAGGAAGGCGTCGATGTTCGTGATCGCCTGAAGCCCCATCGCGGTGCGCGCCTCGATGGTTGCGCTGCCGAGATGCGGCAACAGCACCGCGCGCGCGTGGCCGAGCAGCCCCGGATGCACCGCCGGTTCGCGCTCATAGACGTCGAGCGCCGCCGCCCCGATCCGGCCGCCGTCCAGCGCCTCGACCAGCGCCGCCTCGTCGACGACCGATCCGCGCGCGGTGTTGACCAGGATCGTGTCGCGCCGCATCGCCGACAGGAAGGCGGCATCGACCATGTGCCGCGTGGCATCGCCGCCGGGGACGTGCAACGACACCACATCGGCCACCGCCGCCAGTTCGGCCAGCGTCTCGCAGCGTTCCGCCCCCAGCGCGGCGGCGGTCGCCGGATCGGCGGCGGTGCGGCTGAAATAGCGGATCGTCATGCCCAGCCCTTTGGCGCGGGCGGCGGTGGCCTGCGCGATCCGCCCGAACCCGACCAGTCCCAGGACCGCGCCGGTCAGCCCCCGGCCGACCAGATGGGTCGGCCGCCATCCGGTCCAGTCGCCCGCGCGCAACTCGCGCTCGCCCTCCCCCGCCCGGCGCGCGGCCATCAGCATCAGCAGGATGGCGAGTTCGGCGGTCGCGTCGGTCAGCGCATCCGGCGTGTTGGTCACCGCGATCCCCGCCGCGGCGGCGGCCGCCAGGTCGATATGATCCACGCCCGCGCCGAAATTGGCGATCAGCCTCACCCGGCGTCCCTCGGTGGCGATCAGGTCGGCGTCGATCCGGTCGGTGATGGTGGGCAGCAGGATGTCGCTGTCGCGCATCGCCGCAACCAGTGCGGCTCGGTCGAGCGGGCGATCCTGCGCGTTCAGGCGGGCGTCGAAACGCTGCGTCAACACCGTCTCGACCGGCTCGGGGAGCCGCCGCGTCACGGTGACGATGGGATAGGTGGTGGTCATGCGATGGTCCTTGCATCTTCGGCGAAGGCGTCCGCCCGGATCAGCCCCTCCGCGATCAGCGTTTGCCAGAAGGCCGGGGGTATCGGCGTCCGGTACAGGTCGAGCGTCTGCGCCAGGCGGCGCGGGTTGGCGACGCCGGGCAGCACGCTGGCGACGCAGGGATGGGTGAGCGGGAATTGCAGCGCCGCCGCCGCCAGCGGAATGCCCCAGGCCTCCGCCACCGCCTCGATCCGCCGCACACGGGCGACGATGTCGGCAGGCGCGGGGGCATAGTCGTAGAAGGGAGTCCCCGGCCCCTGCGTGCCGCTCGCCAGGATGCCGCTGTTATAGGGCGCGCCCGCGATCACCGCGATGCCGCGCGCGGCGCAGGCGGGGAACAGGGCGTCGAGCGGCGTCTGCTCCAGCAGGGTAAAGCGGTTGGCCAGCAGCAGCACGTCGAGCGGGGCGGCGTCGATCGCCTCCAGGCATATCTCCACCTCGTTGACGCCCAGGCCGAAGGCGCGGATCGCGCCCTGCTCGCGCAACGACACCAGCGCATCGAAGCCGCCGCCGCGCGTCAGTTGCGCCCAGCCCGCGTCATGCGCCGCGCCACGGCTCCACCGCCCGATATCGTGGACGAAGAGCATGTCGATCCGGTCGAGCCCCAGCCGGTGCAGGCTGGCCTCGAACGACCGGAATATTCCGTCGCGGCTATAATCATAGGCGACACGGAACGGCATCGGCGAGACGAAGCCATCGACCTCCCCGCCCCGGCCCGACGCGGCATCGGGCACGAGCAGCCGGCCGACCTTGGTGGAGAGGACCAGCGCGCCATCGTCCTGGCCGCGAAGCGCATCGCCGAGGCGGCGCTCGCTCAGGCCGCGTCCGTAGAAGGGGGCGGTGTCGAAATAGCGGATACCCGCCGCCAGCGCCGCCGAGACGGCATCGCGGGCGGCATCGTCCGCGACCGCGCGATGGGCATTGCCGAGCGAGGCGGCCCCGAAGCCGAGTTCGGTGACGTGCAACCCGGTGTCGCCGAGCGCGCGGACGGGCAGAGGAGGAGAGGCATTCATCGGTCGAACCTTTTCGCCAACGGGGACCGTGGCCCGTGCCGAGCCACGGTCCGGTGTCACGGTCAGCGCACGGGCGAGGCCGCGACGAAACGCTGGCGCTGCTCGCCCAGCCCGGCGATGCCGAGCGCGACCTCGTCGCCGGGCTTCAGGAACCAGGGCGCGGGCTTCTGGCCCAGGCCGACGCCGGGGGGCGTGCCGGTGGTGATGATGTCCCCGGCCTCCAGCGCCATGAATTGCGAGCAATAGGACACGATCTGCGCGACCGTGAAGATCATGGTGGCGGTGTTGCCGTCCTGCATCCGCTTGCCATTGACGTCGAGCCACATCGACAGCGCCTGGGGATCGCCCACCTCGTCCGCCGTCACCAGCCAGGGGCCGACCGGGCCGAAGGTCGGAAAGCCCTTGCCCTTGTCCCAGGTTGCGCCACGCTCGGCCTGCCACTGGCGCTCGGACACGTCGTTGATGACGCAATAGCCCGCGACATGGGCCAGCGCATCGGCCTCGGCGATATCATGGCCGCCGGTGCCGATCACCACGCCCAGTTCGACCTCCCAATCGGTCTTCACCGAGTCGCGCGGGATGGTGACGGGGTCATTGGGCCCCTGGATGCAATTGACCCATTTGTTGAAGACCACCGGCTCCTCGGGGATCGGCAGGTTGGATTCGGCGGCATGGTCGGCATAGTTCAACCCGATCGCGATGAACTTGCGCGTACCGCTGACCGGCGGGCCATAGCGCACCGGCCCTTCGACCAGCGGCAGGTCGTCGAGCGCGAGCGCGGACAGGCGGCGAAGCGCCTCCGGCCCGATGGCGTCGGGCCCGAAATCGACGACATGCGCCGACACGTCGCGGATGCGACCGGCATCGTCGATCAGGCCCGGCTTTTCCTGGCCCGCTTCGCCGTAACGACAGAGTTTCATGATGATCCCTTCAAGCTATCGGATGGATGGAGATTGGACGAGAATGTCGTCGGTGATCGCACGCACCGAGGCCGCGCCGGTCAGCGTCATCGCCACGCGCATCTCCTGCGCGAGCATGGTCAGCATCCGGTCGACGCCCGCCTCGCCTTGCGCCGCGAGCGCCCAGAGCCAGGCCCGGCCCAGGAGTACGCCTCGCGCGCCCAAAGCCAGCAAACGCACGACGTCGAGGCCCGAGCGGACGCCGGAATCGGCCAGCACGGTCAGGCGATCACCCACCGCCGCCGCGATTCCGGGCAGCGCCGCCGCCGTGGACAGCACCCCGTCGAGCTGCCGCCCGCCATGGTTGGAGACGATGATCGCCTCCGCGCCATAATCGGCGGCGGCGCGTGCATCCTCGACGTCGAGCACGCCCTTGATCAGCAGCGGGCCGTCCCATTCGGCGCGCAGCCATTCGAGATCGCGCCAGATGATGCCCGGATCGAAATTCGCGCCCAGCCAGCCCATATAATCGTTCATGCCGCTATCGCGGCCGAGCACGGGCTCCAGATTGCCCAGCCGGTGCGGCCGCCCGCGCAGGCCCACGTCCCAGGCCCAGCCGGGCTTGCCGAGCGCCTGCATGACGCGACGCGCCGGGCCGAACCGCCCCGACATGCCCGAATGCGCGTCGCGGTAGCGGATGCCGGGGATCGGCATGTCGACCGTGAACACCAGCGCCTCCGCCCGCGCCGCCTTGGCCCGCGCGATCAGTTCGCGCATGAAACCCCGGTCGCGAATGACATAGAGCTGGAACCACAAGGGTCCCTCAGGCAGCGCAGTCCGCACCTCGTCCATCGCGCAGATGGCGACCGTCGACAGAGTGAAAGGCACGCCGTGCCGATGCGCCGCACGCGCCGCCTGCACCTCGCCGCGCCGTCGGAACATGCCGCCGATCCCGACCGGGCCGAGCACGACCGGCAAGGGCATGTCACGGCCGAGGATCGTCGTGCCGAGGTCCACATTCGCGACATCGCGCAGCACCCGCTGGCGCAACGTCACCCCGCGCAAGTCCTCGACATTGCGGCGAAGCGTCTCCTCCGCAAAGGCCCCGCCATCGGCATAGTCGAACAGGAAGCGCGGCAGCCTGCGCCGCGCCGCCGTCCGGAAATCCTCGACGGATGAGATCGTCGCCATGCGGTCAGGCCATGGTCCAGCCGCCATCGACCGCCATCAGGCAGCCGGTGGTATAGGCGCTTTCGTCGCTCGCCAGGTGCAGCGCCAGCGCCGCGATCTCGGTCGCCGTGCCGATCCGCCCCATCGGCTGGCGGGCGACGAAGGCGGCGCGCGCCGCCTCGGCATTGCCGGTGGCCGCGAGTCGCTCGTCGAGCGAGGGCGACTGCACCGTGCCCGGACAGATGGCGTTGCATCGTATGCCAAGGCCGACATAATCCACCGCGACCGACCGGGTCAGGCCCGCCAGCGCCCCCTTGGACGCGCAATAGGCCATGCGGTTGGGCACGCCGATCATCGCCCCCGCCACCGACGCGATGTTGACGATCGACCCCCGGCCCGCCGCCACCATCGCGGGCAGCACCGCGCGGATCACGCGCATCGTCGCATGGACGTTGAGATCGAACGACAGTGCATAGCCGCGCTCGTCGGTGTTCAGTATATCTCCCGCATCGACATAGCCCGCACAGTTGACCAATATGTCGAGCGTCCCCACCCGCTCCGCCAGCGCATCGACCGCCGCCGCGTCGAGCAGGTCGGCGACGACCGGCGTGCATCCGGCCAGTCCCGCCAGCGCGTCCCCGTTCCGGTCGAGCGCAAAGACCGTCGCGCCCTCGCGAACGAACATCTCCGCCGTCGCCCGGCCTATCCCCTGCGCCGCGCCGGTGACCAGCGCGCGCTTTCCTTCCAATCGCTTCATGCCTGTTCCGTTTCTTTGCTATGATCCGACTGCCGAAAGACGCGCACCGCCTCCGGCCATGCTTCGCCATCGGCGAAGGGCGGTCGTTGCAACGCTCCCATCCGCACATGCCATTGGTCGATCGCCGCCTGCACATGGCGCTCGGCATCGAGCGCCTCGGGATCGAAATCGGGCGTCACGTCCATCAGCATCACCAGCCGACAGCCCGCCCGGTAGATTTGCAGTTCGGCGATCCCATGGCGAAGCTGCGCCGCGATCACCTCCGGCGGCGTGTTGCCCGGCGCATGGGCCTGGTCATAGGCGGCGAGCGTCGCCGGATCGTCGGCCAGGTCCATGATCCGAACGATACGGCGCGTCGCCATGCCAGCGGACGCGTCGCTCACTTTTCGGGCTCCACACCGGCGCGGTCCATGATCGCACGGGCGGCGGCGGGCCATGCGCCGCCCTTCACCAGCATATTGTCGACCGCGCGATTGTTCAGATAGTCGGTCCATGCGCCGGTCTGGCGGCCGGAATCATACCAGTTCTTCTCCGCGACATTGTCCATCGCGGTACGCAGCGGCAGCATGTCGCCCTGCGAATTCAGGTTCAGCCAGACGCCGACATTGCTGACGACATTGTTCCGCATCGTGACGTAGCGCGATCCCTCGTCCAGATAGAGCGCGATCCCGCCCGGCACGTCATAGACGTAATTCTCCGCGATCAGCGCGCCGGGGTCCGCCGACAGGTGATAGATGGCGCCGCCGTCCGGGAACCAGCTTTTCACATTGTGCACGCGATTGCCCAGGATGACCGTGTCGCGAAGGATGGTCGGGGTGTCGTAGACGCGATTGTCAGGGTGATCGTAATAGCCCCGGCTCGCCACCCGGTAAGCGGGGCTGCCGCCCGGATCGTTGGTGCCCCAGCCCCAGCCGACATCGATCCCGTCATAGGGCGCGTCCGACACGTCATTGTGCACGATGACCGCGCCGGTCGCATAGGTGACCAGGATGCCCGCCTGTTCGTGGTAATCCTGCGACACGCCCTTGACGATATTGTTGCGGATCAGGATGTCGCGGACCCCCGCTTCCGGCACGGCGGGGTGATGCGCGTCGGGCGTGATGCCGCCGACCATGATCGCGCCGCCCGCCAGATCGAGGAAGCGGTTGCGCTCGATCGTGATCGCGGTCGTGCCCATGCCGATGCCGCGCTCATTGGCGTCGGCGTTGTTGCCGACCCCCAGCGCGATCTGGCCGAGATGGGTGAAATCATCGCGCTCGAACCGGATGCGGGTGGCCGCCGCGACCTGGACGGCGGCGGGCTGCTGATGCCAGCGGTTACGCGTCGTCTCGAAGGCGCGGCACCCCCAGCTACAATCGCGGATCGGCTGGTCGGGATAGTCGGGCACCCGTCCCGACAGGAACGCGCCGCTCTGCTGGCTGGCATAGCCGTCCGGGCCGGAAGGGGCGAGCCAACTGGTATGCTGGAACGACAGCCCGACAAAGGCCAAGTCGCGGACCGGAACGTCATAGGTGCCGCCGATCGCGACCAGCGATTGCAGCGTCGGCATCACCACCTCCGCCCTCGCCATGTCCTCGTCCGCGCGCGGCTTGTAGTAAAGCTGCCCCTTGGCGGGATCGGCGTAGTATTCCCCGCCCTTCTTCAGAAAGGCGAGCGCGTTCACCAGGAAGAAGCGCGCCTTCTCCCCCGACAGCGGCTGGGCGATCGTGTCATAGCCGATGATGCTGTTCTGCCAGCCCGGCTGCTTCATCACGATGCGGTTGCCGTCGATATGGTCGACCACGGCGTGGCGGTGCGTGAACCAGCTCGTCCCCTCCACCTCCATGCGGCCCTGGTCGGGCAGGTCGGCCAGGAACCGCCATGCCGGATCGACGATCTCGATCCCCCAGTCGTGGAAGGCGAAGGCGCGGCGCGACGCCTCGACGGTGGCGCGCTTGGCCATCCGCCCCTCGACCCAGATCTGGCGCGGCGCCGAGCCCATCGGGATCGACGCGACCCAGATGCCGGCTTGCGCATCGGCCAGCCGCCAGCCCGTCACGCTGGTGCCGCCGGACAGGACGGGTCGGGCATTGGGAGCCGCTTCCCAACGGACGACATGGCCGTTCTGCCCGCCGTCCGCCGCGCCGAAATGGAGCGGCGCGGGCAGGCGATAGATACCGTCCATCAGCCGGACGGTGACGTCGCTCCCGCGATTGAGCTGCCGGACCGCCGCCTGCGCCCGCGTCAACGTCGCGAACGGACGCTCGGGCGAGCCGTCCCCGGCATCGTCGCCGCGCGGTGACACGGTGACGACCACCGGCACGCCAGCAGGTCGCCGCAGGATATGCGGGGTCTTCAGCATCTCCTCGGCGGTCGCGGGGATGGGTTCGGGGGGAATGGACGGCGCGGGCAGGGTCTGCGCCACCCCCGGCGCGGCCATGATCGCGGCGGTCATCCCGGTCGTGAGCAACCCAAGCAGCTTCCGCATCGCCTTCTCTCCTATCGTATGAATGTCTTGCCCCGCATTCCGGACGCCGGTCTGCGGAGAATGCACGACGTCGGTCGCGACCGACGGGTCGGCCGACGCTATCGTCACGGGATCACCCCTCGATGCGCTGCGGTGTCGAGCGCCCCCTTATGGCGGGCGTCGATCACGCGCATGCCCTCACTCCATGCCGAGGATCCGCTGCAACGCCTGTTTGAAATGCATCGCCAGCGCCGCCTCCGCCGCATCGGCGTCGCGCCGGGCGCAGGCCTCCAGGATTTCGAGATGCTCGCGTAGCGTCCGAAGCGCCAGCGGCGTGGTCACCAGCCGATCGAGCCGGACGAGCGTGACGTAATTCTTTAACCGCCGGGCGGTGATCTCGATCAGCGGATTGCGGAGCGCGGTGATCAGCGCGCCGTGCAGCCGCTCCTCCATCTCCTTCAGCCGCGCCTCCTGCTCGGCATGAAGGCCGTTCTCCTCCAGATCGGCGATCAGCGCGCGGTGATCGGCCAGCATCTCCTCGATATCGCTGGCCTCCCCCGTCTCGGCCAGCGCGCGGGCGCCCGGCCGCTCGAGCAGCGAGCGGAACTGATAGGTCGAGCGCGACAGTTCCAGATCGGCCTTGATGAAGCGGATGCAGGAGCGCGAATGGATCGAGACCAGCCCCTCCGCCTCCATCGTGCGGAGCGCGTCGCGGAGCGGCTGCACCGTGATGCCCAGCCGCTTCATCAACAGGCTCTGCGACAATTCCGCGCCCGACGGAATGGTCCGGTCGAACAGCCCCTGAAGGATGGCGCGATACGCCTGCTCGGCCAGCCCCTGGGTCTCCTTGGGCGGGGGCGAAGCCGCGGTTTCGGTCTCGGAATGCGATATCTTGGTGCGTGCCATGGCAACCTGAATAGGGTGGATCGGCACGACGGATCAACATCGCGCGCGCGCGAAGGGAAATTGATATGTCAGCCATCACCGCACACTGCGGATCGGCAGGACGAAACAGGCCCCGATCAGGACGAATGCGCCCGCGACCATGAAGAGCAGCGGATAGTCGTTGCCCGTCATCCCCAGCAGCATCGCGGCAAGCACCGGGCTGAGGATCTGGGGCACGTTGACGGCGGTGGTCAGGATGCCCAGGTCCTTGCCGGTATCCTCCGCCGATCCGGTTCCGGCGGGCAGGACCTGCGTCATCAGCGCCAGGTCCACCGACATGAACGCGCCATAACCCAGCCCGATCAGCACGGCATAGGCGAACATGCCGCTGGCATTGGGCTGGATCAGCGGTGCGCTCACCGCCACCGCCATGATGATGCCCGCCGCGAAGACCAGCGGCTTGCGACGACGCAGGCGATCCGACAGCCAGCCCGAGACCAGCCCCGACACGACCAGCGCGACGAAGGTGACCGAGGACAGCCGCGCGATCATCCCATTGGCATCCCCTTGCGACAGCCCGACATAATCCTGAAGGATATAGAGCAGGTAGGTCACGATCGCCTGATAGCCCATATAGATGGTGAAGCGGCCGAGGAACGCCCAGGCGAAATCGGGGTGCTGGCGCGGATCGATCCAGAAGGATTTCAGGAATGCGCCGAGATGGAAGGGCGGTGCCGGGGGCAGCGCCTCGCGCGGTTCCCGGTTGAGCGCGACGAAGCCCAGGCAGGCGACGATGATGGCAACCCCCAGGATCAGATAGGCGCGCGGCAGGTCGTGCGCGAGCAGACCGCCGAAGATGGTGCCCGCCGACACGCCCGCCGTCATCGCCGCGCCGACCACGCCGGACACGAAGCCGCGCTGCTCCTCGACGAAGCGATCCGCGACGATGGTGGTGATCGCGGGCTGCATCGAATTGAGGCTGACCGTCGCCACGATCCAGAAGGCGGTCACCGACACGATGCCGGAGCCATGGGGAACCAGGATGATGGCCCCGCCCCCGATCACGCCGCCGATCACGATCCACGGCGTCCGCCGCCCGAAGCGGCTGCGCGTCCGGTCCGACAGCGCCCCGGCCAGCGGCGTCACCAGCGTACTGAATACCGAGGTGATCGCGAAGACGATGCCCAATGTCCGGGTCTTGGTCGCGGGGTCGATATCCTGGATCTGGTTGGGCAGCAGGACGCCCAGCACGCTGGCATAGAGGGTCAGCAGCACGAAGAAGACGATGCCGAGGCTGACGATCAGCCGCCAATGCTGCGCCGGACGGTTCATCGCCCCTCCCGCCGCCGCCAATGAGGGACGCGACATCGTCATGCCGGGACCGACGGGCTGGCGCTGGACAGTTCGGGCCGGCTGTGGTGACGCCGCGCCGCGTCGCTCAGCCGCAAGCCGTGGCCCGGCTGGTCGCTGCCGTAGATCTTGCCATCGCGCATACGGAAAGGCTGCTCAACCAGATGGTCGAAATTCTGGAAGCTATATTCCAGCCACCGCACGCCGGGCAGCGCCAGCGCCATGTTGACCCCGATTTCCAGGAAGCTGTTGCCCAGCGTCACCTCGACATTATGCTCCCCCGCCAGCCACGCGGCGCGCATCACGTCGCCGACCTGGCCATGGACGTTGAGCATGTCGCAGGCCTGCGCCTCCAGCAACCGCCGCTTGCCCGTCAAATCCAGATACTCGCCCGAATTGACATAGGTCACGCCCTGCTGGCGGATGAGCCGCAGCCCGTCGATATCGTCGCGCGGGACCGGGTCCTCGACCCAGTATATCTCATGCCCCGCGCGGCTGAAGCAGCGCAGCGCCTCGATCGTGCGCTGCGCGGTCCAGGCTTCGTTGGCGTCGACCATGACCTTGCGCCCCGCGCCCACCGCCTGGCGCAACAGGTCGAGACGGTGCAGGTCGCGCGCCAGATCGGGATGACCGACCTTGATCTTGAACGCGTCATAACCCTGCTCCGCCGCGTTGCCGAACAACTCGACAAAGTCCGCGTCCGACAGGTGGAAGTCCAGCCCGCTGGCATAGACCGGCACCGATTCCCGATCGCCGCCCAACATGCGCCACAGCGGCATGTCCTGTTGTTGCGCGAGCAGATCCCAGACCGCGTGCTGGATCGCCTCCTCGAACGGTAGCGTCATCCGCCGGGCATTGCCGCCGCGTGCATGGCGCACCGCCATCGCCAGTTCGATCGGCCGCTTGCCCTCCAGATTCGGCCAGGCCTGTTCGGCGAAGATTCGCGTGATCTCGTCCGCATCGGGCAGGACGGTGAACAGCGCCTGGACGAAGCCCAGGCCCACCCGCCCCTCACCGTCGATCAGTTCCAGCGTCGCGACATTGACCTCTTCGCTTCGCACCTGCGAGTCGCCGACGGGGCGGATGCGCGGATACTGAAATCGCGTGATACGGAATTCCGTCAGCGTCGATCGCTGCCCCATCACACCTCTCCTATTCTGATATATCAAAATACATATTCAATTGGATTCATCGTGCAAGCGATTTTTGGATGCGCGTGAAGACATTCCGGTCATTGTCTTCTGTCGCACCCCGCCCTCCTCTTTGTGAGCCATCCCACAACACACCGCTTGCACAAATAAAATTTCGCGATATTGATATATCAGAATCACGTAAAGATGATTTTCAAAAGGAGGGGCAAATGGCTGTAAAAATGGCTTTATTGTGTGGCGTGGGCTTGGTTGCGGTATCGGCACCGGCTTTCGCCCAAACTCAGGATGGTTTGTCGCCGAGCACCGCCTCTCCGGGGGCGCGTGGCACCGACCAATCGGCAACGCCCGCCGATGCGGATGCGCCGTCCTCCGCCGACATCATCGTCACGGGCCTGCGCGCCAGTCAGCAGGCCTCGATCGACCTCAAGCGTGCGGCGATCAATCAGGTCGACTCGATCACCACGCAGGACATCGGCAAATTGCCGGAGCAGAATGTCGCCGAGTCGCTCCAGCGCATCCCCGGCGTGACCATCACTCGCAACGGCGGCGACGGGCAGTTCGTCTCCGTTCGTGGCCTGGGTCCGCAGTTCAACGTCGTGACGCTGAACGGACGTACGCTGGCGACCGACAATATCGGTCGCGAGTTCAGCTTCGACATCCTGCCGTCCGAACTGATCGCGGGCGCGGACGTGTTCAAGAGCCCGATGGCTAGGCTGAACGGCGCCAGCATCGGCGCCACAGTCGACATCCGCACGCTTCGCCCGCTGACGCAAAAGTCGTTCGTCCTCGCCGGGTCGTTCGACATGCAGTATGACGACCTGTCCGCCAAGTGGAACCCGCGCGCGTCCGCCGTGGTAAGCTGGCACAATGCGGACGAGACGATCGGCGCATCGCTGGTGGCGTCCTATCAGAAGCGCAACGTCCGGGTCGACTCGTTCGACATCGGTGCAGGCTGGGTCCGCCACAGCAATAATGACGATTATTATAAAGGTCGCGTCGCATCGTCGGTCGGCGCGTTCAACAACGTCATCATGCCGTCCAACATCTCGCCCTCCATGTCCTTTTCGGACCGTGAGCGGATCGGCCTGAGCGGCACCATACAGGCCAAGGCGACCGAGGAACTGACCTTCACCGGCGATGCCTTCTACTCGCGCCTCGACCAGCTCGATACCGGGAGCGGCCTGGCCTATGACTTCAGCGGCGGCACCCTGTCGAAGATGGTGGTCGGGTCGAACAACCGCGCGGTTTACCAGCAGTTCACAGGTGGCACGATGGACCAGATCGTGACGCGGACGCCACGAAAGGCCGACACGCTGCTCATCGGCGGCAACCTGACATGGGATCACGGCCCGCTCAAGATCAGCGGCGATCTGTCGGCATCGCGTGCGACGCGACGCGGCAATGACGATCAGTATTTTTCGACGATCCGGCGCACGAATACGACGATGGAGTGGGATAGCCGAACCGGGTCGCCCATCTTCAACCTCGCCTTCAGCAATCCAGGCTATGCCAACGCGCCTACCGATCTATCGCACATCGGCGCCCATTACGAATTCGCGGGAGGAACGAACACCACCGACAAGACGCTGGAAGCCCATATCGATGGCGAGTGGAGCCCGACGGACGACGTCAAAATTTCGATCGGCGCGGCGCGGGAGAATCGCGACAAGCTCGCGAGCACAATCGCACAACCCGGTGCCTCGCAATGCGCCTTTTGCGGCGGCCAGGTCTATTATCCGCTTCCGTCCTCGCTCTTCTCCGTCACCCCATCCAACTGGTTTCCCGGCTATGACGGCAACACGATCCGCCAGTGGGTGACCTATGACCCGCGCGAAATGGCGCGCACGCTGGCCGGCTTCAAGAGCACCGCACCGGGCTTCGTCGGCTATCAGCGGCCCGTCTACGATCCGGCGCAAAGCTCCGTGGTCAAGGAGCGGGTGTGGATCGGCTATCTGATGTTCGACGTGAAGACCGAACTCGGCACCATGCCGCTGGCGATCAACACCGGCGTTCGGTTCGAGGATACCAGCTTCAGTTCGGACGGCGCGGCCCAGACCATCATCAGCGCGGTGTCGAACGGCACCGGACAGAATACGATCGTGCTGTCGCCGGTCGTGCCGGTCGGCTTCAAGGGGCATTACACCGACCTGCTGCCGTCGTTCAACGCGCGCCTCGACCTGACCGACAAGCTGGTCATCCGCGCCGATGCGTCGCGCGTCATGAGCCGTCCGACCCTGACCGATCTGTCGCCCGCGCAGTCGATCCTGTCCAACCCCGGCAATGAGCAGATCACGCGCGGCAATCCCAACCTGCTGCCGTTCCGGGCGTCGCAGGTCGGCGCGGCGGTCGAATGGTATATCGATCGCTACTCGCTGCTGTCGGGCGCGGTGTTCTACAAGAGCATCGACAGCTTCGTTTCGCGTTCGACCTCTCCGCAGAAGGTCGATCAGATCACCTTCCAGGTGAACACGCCCACCAATGGCAAGGGTGCCGTCGTCAAGGGCTTCGAGCTGAACTACCGGCAGGCCTTCCGCAACCTGCCCTCCCCGCTTGATGGCCTGGGCGTGCAGGCCAACTACACCTACACCGCAAGCGACGCGAATTACGAGAATCAGGTCACCGGAACCAGCTATGGTCTGGAGGGCCTGTCGAAGAACTCGTACAGCCTGGTCGGCTTCTACGAGAAATACGGGCTCCAGGCGCGCGTCGCCTATAGCTGGCGCGACAAATATCTCGCCCAGGCCAATGGGCGTAATGGGTTGCCGCTCTACTTCGCCAGCTATGGCCAGATCGACGCCAGCCTGATGTACGACATCAATCCGCACCTGACGCTGAGCGCCAACGCCCTGAACCTGAACAATGCCAAGGAGTTCACCTATTCCGAAGTTCCGGAGCAGGTCTTTGGCTACCGGTTGACCGGCCGACGCTACCTGATCGGTCTGCGGGCGAAGTTCTGACGCGCGATCCGTGATTCAAGGGGGCAGCCAGCCCTGATCTCCGGCTGCCCCCGAACATCATTGACTGCTTCGATAATAGCGTAAAGCTACATATCGAAATCACGGCTCCTCCGGCCTTGCCGAGAATGGGCTGACGACAGTTCGACTCGGGGAGTTCGATGGACCATTTCACCTTTTCCCGCCGCGCGATGCTTCAGAGCGCAACGGCCATAGGTGCCATCACGACCCTGCCATTTCGGGCCAAGGCGGCGGTCCCGCGTGCGGATCTCTCGATCCCCGTCGATGGTGGAACGCTCGAACTGACGGCCTTGACCGAACGGGCCGTGCGGGTGCGTTTCACCCGCCGACCGCCGACCCCGATCCTGACGATGCCGGACATCCTGGCCGATCCCGGCCAGCATTTCCCGGCGGCGGTGGTTTCGAAGGGGGCGGCCCCTTCCCTCCGTCTGCCCGCGTTGCGCTGTTCGTTCGATCGGTCATCGGGCGTGCTGAGCTTTCATGACGCGAGCGGCCGGTTGCTGCTGCGCGAGACGCCGGGCACGCGCTCGCTGGTCGACGCCAGGGTCCGCAACCATGCGACGATGGCCGCGACGCAGGGATTCGACTCCGCGCCGGACGAGCGCCTTTATGGCACCGGCTGCTTCCAGGATGGCGCGCTGAACCTGCGCGGACTGCCGCGACGGCTGACCCAGGTGAACACGCAGATCAGCCTGCCCTTCGTCCTGTCCAGCCATGGCTATGGCCTGCTGTGGCACAATACGGGCCTCAGCGAACTCAACCCAGCCGAAGCGCGCGTCGATCTGGCCCTGGTCGGTTATGATGGCGGGGCAAGCAATGTCGACGTCACCACGACCAACGGCAACGCGACCGTGGCGCGACGGCCCGCGATTTTCGAGGGCCGCTTCACGGTCGCAACGGCGGGCGATCATGCGCTGCTGCTCGACCTGGGGCGCAGGATGACGTCGCGCTATTATATGGAGATCGACGGCAAGCCGCTGTTCGACTTCGCCAATCGCTGGCTGCCGCCGACGACCAGTATGATCGCTCCGCTGAGCGCGGGCGAGCATCATGTCCGGGTGCGCGCCGAAAGCGACGAGGCACCGGTCCTGCATGTCGGTCCCGTGCGTCCGATGACGCAGTGGCAGTCGCCGGTCGCCGAGGCGATCGATTATGTCGTGATCGCGGGGCCGTCGGCGGACGAGGTGATGCGCGGCTATCGCGACCTGCTCGGCGCGGTCCCGATCATGCCGCGCTGGGCCTATGGCTTCATCCAGTGCCGCGAGCGCTACAACTCGCAGGAAGAGATCTTGGAAAATGCCCGCGAGTTCCGGCGGCGTCGCCTGCCCGTCGACGTCATCGTCCAGGACTGGCAATATTGGGGCAAATATGGCTGGAGCGCGATGCGCTTCGACGAGGCCGACTATCCCGATCCGGCGGCGATGGTGAAGGATCTGCACGCGCTCGACATGCGGTTTATGCTGTCGGTCTGGGCGGCGATCGGCCGGGATTCGGAACTGGGGAAACAGGTCGCTGGCCTGGGCTATTATATCGAGGACACCAACTGGGTCGACATGCTCAACCCGGAGGCCGCGCAATTCTACGCCAGGAACCAGTCGCTTCGGCTTTCGATCCTCGGCATCAACGCATGGTGGCAGGATGCGACCGAGCCGGAGAATGACGACCTGGCGGGTCGTGAGATGTTCGGCGGGCCGGGCGAACGCGTCCGGCTGACCTACCCGCTCCAGGTATCGCGGACCGTCTACAACGGACAGCGCTCCTTCGATCCGGGCAGGCGCGTCATGATCCTGACCCGATCGGCCTTTCTGGGGCAGCAGCGCTATGCCTCCGCGACATGGTCGGGCGATATCGGCAGCGACTGGGACACGCTGCGCCGCCAGGTGCCCGCGGGGCTCAACATGGCGGCGGCCGGTTATCCCTATTGGACGGTCGATGCGGGCGGCTTCTTCCGGCCGGGCAATGGGCAATATACCGACCCCGCCTATCACGAATGCTTCCTGCGCTGGCTGCAATATGCCACCTTCCTGCCGCTCCAGCGCGTGCATGGCTATCAGACCGACACCGAACTCTGGCGCTTCGGCGAGACGGTCGAGCGGGTCGGACGGCAATATCTCGAACTCCGCTATCGCCTGATGCCCTATCTCTATTCGATGGGGGCGGATTGCTGGCGGACCGGCGCGCCGTTGATGCGGCCGCTGGTGTTCGACTTCCCGAACGACGACAAAGCGCTCGACCAGACGCACAGCTATATGTTCGGCCGGGCGCTCCACGTCGCGCCGGTGCTGAAGGGCGGGGTCGAGCGGTGGCCTGTCTATCTGCCGTCGACGCCCGGCGGCTGGTATGATTACTGGACGGGCGAGCGACGTCAGGGCGGACAGGTCCATGACGTCCCGGCCCCGGTCGATCGCATCCCGGTCCATGTCCGCGCCGGCAGCATCGTCGCGCATGGGCCGGTGACCCAGTCGACCGCCGAGAGCATCCGCGACCGCATCGTGCTCCACGTCTATCCGGGCGCCGACGGCATTTGCGAGGTCTATGAGGATAGCGGGCTCGACTATGCCTATGAACAGGGCGACCATGCCATCGTCACCTGCCGCTGGAACGACGCGACGCGCACCCTGACCCTTCGCCGCGCCGCAGGAAAGCCGGTCGGCGCCTATGCCTCAAGCCGTTTCAAGGCTGTCTTGCACGGACAGGGTGGCGACGTGGCGGAACCTGTTGAAATGACCTTTGGCGTGAAGGGAGCCTCCCATCGTTTCCGGTAGCAAATTCCGTGCTTAGGATTCAGGCCCCATGGCTGTCCGAATCATTCCATAACGCGAAAGGATGCGTGGCCAGCGAATAACAGGAAGAGTGATCCGTCAGCCCGGTTCGATACGCAGGAAGAAGCGTCCGAACCGGACGATGCGGATGGGGAACAACGAGGCGATCATCTCCAAAGTCTCTTCGGTCCTGTCGAGATCGAAGACACCGCTCACATGAATCCGTGCCGCCTGCTCGGTGATGGACAGGATGCCCATCTGATAGGGACGGACGGCGTCGATCAGCGCGCGCAAAGGGCGGTCGTGAAGGATCAGCTTGCCCTCCACCCAACTGGCGGAATTCAGGACTTCGTTCGACGCCAGTTCGACGAAGCGGTTGCCGTCCCACTGGATTCCCCGGCCCGGCGCCAACATCCGCGAGGCCGAACCTGGCAGGTCGACGAAGAGGGGATGATCGACAGCGATCGCCTGGCGTACGCCCGCTCGATTGACGAACATCGCCCGGCCTTCCCGCCATTTCGCCCGCAACCCGCCGATCGCCACGCCGAAGGGCGACTCGGCCGCCCTGGCGTCGACGAGCGCGATACCTTCGTCGATCGTCAGTCCATGCCTCCGCCCGCCGGGGGCCACCAGATCGGCCGCGCTGCGGGCGTCCAGCATCAGCACGCTCCCGTCCGGCAAGTCGAACCGGCGGCGCTGCCCGGTCGAGGTGCGATATTGCGCGAACAGGTCCACCAGCGGGGTCACGCGATCGGCGAGCAACAGCGCCAGCACGGATGCCGCCACCGCGCCGCCGCCCTTCCGCAGCGCGGCGCGGCGGGAGATCGCCTGACGGTCGATCGAGGCGGCGAGCGCGGCGCCGCTGACGCTGGTCGAGACGGAATGGAATGGCGTCAGGGCACCGTTGAGGCGGTCCCAGGCGCAACGATGTGTGACATCGCGGGCCAGCCACGCATCGAATTCGGCGCGTTCGGCGGGTGTCAGCGCATCCTCCCGCACGGCCATCATCCAGCCGATCGCTTCGTTCACGACATGCGGCGGTGGCGCCGCCGACATGGCCCTATTCGTCATCCTGGAACTCTTGATAACAGCGTTGCATCACTGCGGCGATGTGCTTGCGCGTCATGCTGACCGAGATGCCCAGCCGTTCCGCGATCTCGGCATGGCGAAGCCCATCGATCTGGCTGAGCAGAAAGGCCGTCCGCGCCTTGGCAGACACCGGTCGCAGGACGCGCTCGATCCGCCGGAGCGCCTCGAGGATGATAAGGCGGTCCTCCGCCGACGGTTCGAGCGCGGGCGGCAGATGGGCGACGGCGGCGGCATATTGAAGCCGGACGATGTCCTTGGCGCGGAGGTCGGACATCAGACGCCGCGCGATCACGGTCATGACCGCACGCGGCTCCACGATCGTCTGACGCGCGGCGATCGTGATCAGCCGCAGCATCGTCTCGGCCGCGATATCCTCGGCCAGATGCGCATGGGTCATTTGCGGGCGAAGCCACCGGCGCAACCAGTCGTGATGCAGGCGGAAGATGCCATCCAGCGCGACGGAAGGCTCGGCCGCCGCCATTAGAGGCGATCCCCCCGGAGGCACGGAAGCCCCAGAATGCTCGAGATATCCGACACGATTGCCCCCCATCCACCGCATGGCCCGCCGCCAGACATATCCTCTCGAATCACTTGTTTCGGAGGAGTGTATGCGCCCGCCGCTCCATGTCGAGGGGGCGTTTTCAACGGGCGGTGCTGATCGAGAATTCGATCGGCACGGTCAGCGTCAGATCCTGGTCGCCGATCGACGCCGGAGGCGGTGGCAGACGGACGCGATGCAGCAGGTCCAGCGTTTCCTCTTCCAGATCGACGAACGGGCTGCGACCGACGATCCGCACGTCGCGCACCTTGCCCGCGCGACTGACGGTGAAGCGGACGACCATGGTTGCTTCCTCATGGGCGAAGCGCGCCGACGCCGGATAGCGTTTGGCCGCCTCCAGACGCGCCAGGACCATCGACTCCCAGTTCGGCTTGGCGTTGGCGTCGCTGTTGATGGCGCTGGCGGTCCGATCGCGATCGGCCTGTTTGACGGCGGCCGCCTGAACCGGAACGTCGGGCGCGGCAGGAGCGGCGGGCGGTGGTGGCTTCGACACCGCCGGCGGGGGCAGCGTGACATCGTCATGCGCCAGCGCGGTGGGCAGCTTCAGCTTGTCCAGCGGTGAGGGCGGCGTCGGCGGCGCTGGGGTGGGCTGCGGCTGGTCGGGTTGCCGCTGCGGCCGCGGCGGTTGCGGTGCGGGCGATGGCGGCAGCGGCACCAGCTCCACCGCCAGGCTGGGCGGTGCCGCTATGACCTGGAAAGGCTGGCCGAATTTCAGCGCCAGGCCCAGGATGATGCCGCCGTGGAGCGCCGCTGCGACCAGCAAGCCGGGCGCAAGCCTGCGCCATTCCGATGATGATCCCGGATCGCCCATCCCTACCGCTCTCGCGCGGCCAGGGCGACGCGGGTGTAGCCCACCGCGCGAAGATCGTCGAAAATGTCCATCAGCGCCTGATAGGTCTGGGTCTTGTCGGCGGCCAGCAACAGGCGATCATCGGCGCGGGCACCGGCGGCGGCCAGCGCGCGGCCGAGTTCGCGGCGAGACGTGGGGCGATCATTGACGGACAGCGTTCCGCGTGCGTCGATCGATACGACCACCGGGCGCGTCGCGGGCGGTGTCGTCTTCGCGTTCGATCCCGGCAGGTCCACAGACTGCGACACGTTGGACGCCTGTGCCGCGACCATGAAGATGATGAGCAGGACGAGGATCACGTCGATGAACGGCGTCAGGTTCAGGTCGGCGCATTCCTCCAGATCGTCGCCGAGCTTGTTCGATATCGCCATGGCTCAGGCGCTCCGCGCTTGTGGGATGAAGGCGGCTTGCTTCCGTCCCGCCGCCAGCGCCATATCCTCGATCTCACGCCCGGCAAGCCCGGCGACCAGCGTCGCGGTCATCTCCAGTGCGCCGCGATAGACGGCCAGGCGACGAACCAGGTAGTTGTACATCACCGTCGCCGGGATCGCCGCGACCAGGCCGAGCGCGGTCGCGAGCAACGCCTCCGAAATGCCCGGTGCGACGACGGCGAGGCTGGTCGTCTTGGCCGCGGCGATGCCGGTGAAGCTGTGCATGATGCCCCACACCGTTCCGAACAGCCCGACGAACGGCCCCACCGAACCGATCGACGCGAAGACCGGCAGCCCGCGTCGCATCGTCGCCACCGCATCCCCCTCGATCCGGGCGATCCGGTCCTCCGCCCGCTGACCGGCGCCTGCGATGCTTCCGGCCTGGATCAACGATGCCGATTGCGCGATCTCATCGACCGCCGCCTGCGCCATCCTTGCGGTCGCGGAGTCCAGCCCGTCGACATCCGACAGGCTTTTGGCGCTGGCGAGCCTGACGGTCGCCGCCTCGACGGCCAACAGCCCCGACCGGAACTCCCTCAGCTTGACGACACACAGGGTCCAACTGACGAACGAGGCCGCCAGCAGGATCAGCATGACCGCCTTCACCACGGGTTCCGCGTTCACGAACATGGCAAAGGCGTCGAAATCGACCTGAACCGTCGTTCCGCCGGGGGCCTGTGCCGCGGCGATCCCCGGAGCGGCCAGCGCCCCAGCACCGATGCCGATGGCAATTTGCGTCGATTTACCTGTCATCTGTCGATCTCCGGCAATGCGGCGTTGGATTGATCCGCCATGACGCCCTCGGCAACCGGCGGTGACGGCATGGTGGCGGGGCGCAGCGACCAGCCGCCCTCGCGTAGTTCCAGCATGAGGTGGTGGAACGGAATGATGCTGGTGCGGTGCGCGACGCTGACCACGGTCGCGCCCGCTTCGACCAGCAGGCCGTACAGCAGCGCCTCGGTCGCGACGTCGACCGCACTGGTCGCTTCGTCGAGGAAAACATGGGCGGGCTTGCTGATGAGGAAGCGGGCGAAGCCGATCCGCTGCTGCTCCCCTAGCGACAGGATGCGCGACCAGTCCTGTTCGGCGTCGAGGCCGCCATGATAGGCGACCAGATCGCCCAGATTGACGCGCCGCAGCGCCGCCAGCAACACCTCGTCCTCGACATCGCCAGCATCCTGCTTCGGGTAGATCAACTGGCTGCGGAGCGTGCCCAGCATCATATACGGCTTTTGCGGCATGAACAGCATCCGCTCCAGCGGCGGCAGATCCAGCCGTCCACTGCCCCGCGTCCACAAGCCGGCGAGGATGCGCAGGAACGAGCTTTTGCCGACGCCCGTCTGGCCGACCACGATCATGCGCTGACCGGGCTCCAGGTCGAAACTGATATCCCGCACCAGGCTGCGTTCGCCGCCCGGCGTCTGATAGGTCACATGATCGACCCGGATCGCATCGCCGCCGCGAAAAAGCGCGATGGAATGCTGACCGGGCTTCTCCGCGCGCGTCCGGTGCCGCTCTTCGATTTCCCGTGATTTTTCTAAAACTTGCGCGAGACGCACGGCATTGGGCGCGACATGGGACAAGGTCGGGATCAACCTTTCGAAATTGCCGATCGCGCTCTGGATGACCATGGTCGCCATTGCGGCCGAGGCGATCGCACCGAATTCGATCTTCCCCGACAGATAGAGCGGGATGACGAAGATCAACGGCAGGGCGAACTCCGCCAACTCGAACAGCCGTATGAAGAACTGGACCCGAACGTCGTTCACGATGTTGCGGACCGAATGGCGCACGGCGTGGCGCAGGCGGGTGTCGATCTGCTGGCATTCGGCCTCCTCACCGCCATAGAAGGCGATGGTTTCGGCATTGTCGCGAACGTGAAGGACGCCGTAGCGCAAGTCCGCCTCGGCGATCTTGACGTCCCACGCAATGCCGATTCCGGGCCGGTAGACATAGAAGAATGCCAGAATGCGGATACCGGAAAGCACGAAGATCGCCGGTGCGATCAGCGGCGATATCCGGGAAAGTAGCGCCATCTGGATCGTAATCGAAAAGCCGATCGAAAAGATCATCGGAGGGAAGGCAACCAGTGCCTTGCACAGCGGAGCGATCTCTTCCTGAATCCGCTGGTCGGGGTTGTCGATGTCCCTGTCGATATTGATGTCGTAATAGGCACGATTGGCCAGATAGCGGTCGACGAGCAAAGTGGTCAGAAAGCGGCGCCAGTGCACTTCGAGATAGCTGGTCACGAAGTCGCTAACCCAGGAAACAACTCCCTTGCCGACGAACAGGGCAGCGATCGTCAGGGTCAGCGGCCAATATGTATCCACGCTCTTGGCGACAAGGGCGTTGGTCTGCTCCCCGACAAGCTGGGTGTTGTAGCCGCTCGCCACCGCATTCAGCGCATTGCAGGTGAAGGCCGCCGCCAAGAGCGCCCATGGCGTCCAAGCCCATCGCCGCAGCCAATAGGGCCATACCAGCAACGCCACGCGGCGAAAGAAGACGGCGTTGATCTTGCGATCGCGGGGATCGACGACGATACGCGATCGCATCGTCCCGGTCGTGCTGCCCGACGCCTTCATGCCAAGGGCTCCGCGACGACCAGATCGGACAGCCCCGCCTCCGCGATGGAAGCGGCGATGGCACGCGCCTCGCCTGTCATCACACAGACCAGCGCATCCGGCTCCGGCAATAGCGGGATCGCCGCCGCCGCCAGTTCATCCGGCGTCAGCGCCTCGACACGATCGCGATAGCGATACCAATCGTCCGGCCCCCGATAATCGTGATCATGACCCGATTGCAGCGCGTTGACCGTGTCGACGGCCTTTTCGTTGAGCCGCGCCAGACGCTGTCGCTCCGATCGCCTGAACGCCTCGATCTCCGATGCCCGCACGGGGTGACTGCCACGAAGACCGTCGACGATCGTGCGCAACTCGCGCAAGGCGGGCCCAGCCAGCGCAGGTTTCACTTCGGTATGGACGACACCATAGCCGGGCCCGCGGCGGGGGACCAGTTCACCGGCCTGCCCCTGGACGCCATAGGTCCAGCCCAGTTCCTCCCGCAGCCGCAAACCCGCGCGCGCGCCGAAGTCACCGGCCAGCGCATGGCCCAGACAGGCGAAGCGAAGCAGTTCGTCCTCCTCCAGTCGATGGGGCGACCGCCAGTAGAGCGACACGCGCGCGGACTCGCGCCCCGGCGCGTCGATGATGCGGATACCCGACCGGACCGGCGCGAGATCGAGCCGTGTCGGCGGCAAGAATGATTCCCACCCGGCCCAGGGCGCGAGCATCGCCTCCGCCAGCGCGGTTGCCTCCTCCATATCCATGTCCGCCGCGAGAAGCAGAAGCGTTTCCTCGGGCTGCCACGCAAAGCCATGGAAGTGCCGCATATCCGCCATCGTCAGCCGCTGGTCGATATCGGTGGCTGCGGGCATGGCCCCCGCCAGTCGGTGGTCAGCACCCAGGACGCACGCATTGGCAAGGGCATAGGCCAGCGCGGCGGGGGTGCCCGCACGTCCGCGCGCATTGGCCGCCAGCGTGGCGACCATGGTCACCTGATCGTCCGATCCGAAGCGCGGCGCGCTCAGCAGGTCGGCGAGCAATGCCAGCGCACTCGGCAACGCTGGCCGCAACCCGCTGATGTCGACGGTCGACCGGTCGAGCATGGCGCGGGCGGCGACCTTCAGCCCTGCGCCCGATGCGCGATCGGCCAGCGCGGCGGCATCGTCGCCGCCCGCACCGATCGCCATGCCCGACGCGATCACCTGCGCGATCCCCTCCAGCCCATGCGGCTCGAAGGCCGTGCCGCCGCGCCCGATCGCGCGGAGGTGGAAGCGCGGATCGCCGACGCGGCGCGCCAGCCGCAGGCGGGCTCCGCATCGCAGCCGCACCTCATGATAATCGGGCGCATGGATCATCGCCGCCGCCGGATCCGCGATGGCCGGTGCGGACAGGGGCACTTGCTCCGCCACGGTGCCCGGCCGCACCTGATCGACCATGAGAACGAAGCGATCGCGCCCCAGCCAGCGCCGGGCCGCGCCGCGAATATCCTCGTCTTCGAGCTCCCTGATCAGCCGCACTTCACGATGGAACCAGTCCGCGTCGCCGTGGAGCAGTTCGCCTTCCACCAGGGCGCCCGCGCGCCGTTCGAAGGATTCCATATCCCGCATCCGGTCGGACAGCATCCGCACGCGCAAGGCCTCCAGCCGGTCGGCGGGCAGCGGGCTCGACACGAAGTCGGCGACGGCGCCGTCGAGCAAATCGGCGATATCCGCGACGGGTGCCGCGCGCAGTTCGGCGGATATCACGAACATGCCCGATGCGCGGCCTTTGACCACCGATATGTCGATGCTCGACGCGATCGGCGCATCACCCGTCGCGAAACGCTGGTGGAGCAGGCTGGAGCGGCCGTTGCCCAGCAATTCCCCGGCCATGGCCAGCGCGACATGGTCCCGCGCACTGGTGACGATGGAGGGCGTGGACCATGCCTGGTAGAACAGGCCGGGCCGCTGGATCCTGTCCGCCACGCGCAAGACGCTCTCGCGCGGCATGGCATCGAACCGGGCCAACCGCCTCGGGGCGGACGGCACCGGGGCGATCCCGGCAAAGTAGCGCGTCACCATGTCCAGCGTTTCGGCACGGTCGATCGCCCCGGTGACCACGACCACCGCGTTCGCCGGACCATAATGGGTCCGGTGCCAGTCGCGGAGCGTCTGGGCGGTGACCGCTTCGATATCCGCGACATGGCCGATGACGGGATGCTTATAGGGGTGACCGGCGGGGAGCATCCCGTCCGCCAGCCACTCGAACACCTTGCCGAGCGGCCGGGCCTCGTTCTCGCGCTTTTCCTCCAGGATCACGCTCCGCTCCCGCTCGATGATGTCGGCATCGAGGCTGTCGGCGAAGTTCGCCATGCGATCCGCCTCGGCGAACAGCACATATTTCAGCAGATGCGCAGGGATCGTCTGGACGTAGCGCGTCTGGTCCGGCTCGGTCATGGCATTGACCGAGATGGCCCCCGCATCGAGCATTCGCGTGACATAGCTTCCCGGCAGCGCCCGCGTGCCGCTGAACATCATATGTTCCAGGAAATGCGACAGCCCGGTCTGCCCCCTTCCCTCCTCCATAGCCCCGACGCGGTAGCCGACGCAGACATGGACCAGCGCGGTCGTGCGATCGGGTTGCAACAGGACGGTCAGGCCGTTGGGCAGGACGTGCCGCTCCGCCGTCATGGCGATCGCCGCCGCCAGCGATCGGCTGTCGAGACGCCAGCCCCGCGCCTCTAACAGCGTCGGGACCGGCACTTCGGCAACGGGCGTGAACATCTTCAGAACGATCCGCGCAGCGTCAGCAGCGCGGTGCGCGGTTGACCGTAATAGCTGCCCATGCTCGCCATCACGGTCGAATAATATTTCCTGTCGAACAGGTTGGTCACATTCGCCTGGAGCGACAAGCGGGGCTGGATCATGAACTTCAGCATCGCGTCGACAGTCGCGTATCCGTCGCGCGGCGTGTAGACATAGGTCGTCTTGAACTTCCTCGTCGGCCGATCATAGGTCTGCAACCTCGTATAAGGAGCGACGCTGCTTTCGACATGGCCGCCAAGTCCGACGATCAGCCTGTTGTTCAGGACGGGAACGCGCCACGTCGCGAACGCCTTCAACAGATGATCGGGCACCTGCTGCTGCAGCGGGACCAGGCCCGCCGTCGTCAGGACGGTGCCCGCCTTCTGGCTGGAATGCGTATAGGTATAGGACGCGTCGATATTCAGACTGCGGGTCAACGCGCCCTGCACCTGGAATTCGAAGCCCTTGCTCCGGTTTTCGGTGCCATCCGTCAGGTAGCAGCATTGCGATCCGGTCGTCGGATTCTGCGAATAACGGCCCGACGGATCGAAGACCGGCGTATTGCGGCTACGGATGTAGAAGATGGACTGCGACAGGTTCAGCGTGCCGTTCGCCAGCGCTTCCTTCATGCCGACCTCCGCATTGGCGCCGGTCAGCGGCTTCACGGGATTTCCGTCGGCTTGATAGTAATTGAAATGGTCGAAGATCGTGTTGTAATTGCCGTAGAAGGACACGGTCTTGGTGACGTCCAGTACCAGCCCGACATTCGGATAGGCCAGGTTGCTGGTGCTGGTCGTGTTCGTAGAGATATCGGGCGCGACGCCCTCGCCATAATAAGTAGCGGTCTTGACCGCCGTCCTGTAACCCGAATACCGCTCCGCGATCGTCAGATGTGCCCAGGACCAGGGTGAGATGCGTAGCGTGGCGTAGGCGCCATATTGGATCTGCTGATCCTGCGGATAGGCTGTCTGGTAGCTCAGGCTGTAATCGGACGCCGCAGGCTGCGGAAACCGGGCCGCATCGAACGGGATGATGACATAGTTCCGATAGGCGAAGAAACCCGAGATGTCGGCCAGGCTCTGGCGGATCAACTGATAATTTGCGCCGGTCGTCAGGTCGAACGCCACCTGGCCGATCGAAAATGTGCCGTGCACATAGCCGTCGAGCAGATACTGGTCCGAACGCCTCTTGGCCCGAAAGGCGGTCGCCGTTCCCTCGTTCACGACACCCGGCCTTACGCCGATCTTCCCGAAGGTCGGGGTGAAGGCGAACGTATTGAAGTTGATGTCCTGCCATGTGATCTGCCCGTTCAGGCGCAGATCCCAATTGTCGAACAGCTTTTGCCGCAATTGCGCGAACACTTCGCGCGTGTTCGTGTTGGTGCGGCTCCACGGCGTGCACAGGCAGGTGCCGCGCGGCAGGTCGAGCAGCTTGCCATCGGCGTTGGTCGGCAAGCCCCAGAAGGGCGTATCGCGGCTGGTGCTGATCTTGCCGCCCAGGTTGATCGTCGTCGCGGTCGACGGCGTGACCTCCACGTTCACATAGCCTTGCAGGAACCGGCGCGAGGCATTGTCATAGAAATACTCGTTGCGTTCGCCCGTCAGCACCGTCCGCGCCTTCACCAGACCACCCAGCCATTCCGGGGAGGAGGCGTCGACCACGGTGCGAAGCTGGTTGTACGAGCCGCCCTGCACGGTGATGTCCAACATGCGATGGTCGAGCGGCCGCTTGCGCTCCAGGCCGATCGAACCGCCGGGCGATCCGACCCCGGTGAACGTCCCCGCCGCGCCACGCTGGATGGCGACGCTGTCGTAGATCGACAGATCGTCGAGTACGGAATAGTTGGATGTGAAGTTGCCGTTGCCGGTCGCCCCGATGAAGATCGGCGACCCGCCGTCGATCTGCACATTGTTGATCTGGAAGCCGCGCGAGAAGAAGTTCGGCCCCTGCGCGGTCTGTACGGACGACACGCCCGGCAAAGCATCGAGGCCATCGGTGAAGCTGTTGATGACGCGATCGTCGAGCTGCGTGCGCGTCAGCACCGACACCGCCTGCGGCGTATCCTTCAGCGCCAGCGGCGTCTTGGAGGCGATGGTCGTCGCGTTCGTCGTGTAGCTGCGCGTGCCCTCGGTCGCGATCGGATCGCTGCTTCCGTTGGCACCCGCCGGTGTCCCGCTCGCTGCGACACCGGCACCGGCGGCCGTGACCCGCACCGTCGAGAGCAGCTTGCCGCCACCGTCGGCTCCGGGGATCGGAACCACCAGCCATTCGCCGCCAGCCGTCGTCTTCAACATCAAACCGCTGCCATCCAGCGCCATGCGTGCCGCGCTATCCGGCGCCATGGAACCGTTGACGGCCGGTGCCGACTTGCCGCGGACGGTCGCCGGATCGAAGGTGATCCGGCGGCCCGCCTGTGCCGCGATCTCGGTCAGCACATTGTCGAGCGACCCCGCCGGTACATGGAACATCACCTGGCCCGCTGCCGCATGGGCTGGCGCCCCCATCGCCACCCCCGCCGTCGCCAGCCAAAAGGCCATCATGCTACGTTTGACGTTGAATGTGTCCTGCATCTTGCCCACCCCATGCCGCCGGACTGACGGCCTCCACTGGCTTTGACGGGCGTCGCAACAAAAGTGTCACCTCCGAAACGGATTTTTTGTGGTTGAGGCGGTCACCCCCCCACCACTGGCCCGTACGCGCCGGCTCGGGATGCAGGCGGCAGAACGGTGGATGGGTTCGCCACGCAGTCGCTGACCTGGCACCTGCCGAGGGAGTGATCGCCCAACGTCGCGGTGGGACAATAGAGACGGGCGGGTCAGGCCCGTCTCAGGCCCGGGCTCCGGTCAATGCGCTGAAGGCCTGCTCATGCTCGAGCGCCCAAATACAGGGCGCCTAGAACGGCACGCGTAGCGAATGGCCGAGTAGGTTGATCGCGTAGACGACGCCGATCGACGTACCGCAGATCAATGGGTCCTGCCCCTTGACGTGCTCCCCAAAGCTCCTCCAGTCATAACTGGAGTCCGGGGTTGGTATGGTGCCCCTCGGGGCGATGTTGCACAACCCGCCTGGCAGCATCGGCGGGCGTCAGCCCACCAACACCGCTATGCGGCCGCACATGGTTGTAGTCGTCGCGCCAGAGCCGCAGCACCGAGCGGGCATGGCCTAGCGACACGAACAGCGTCTCGTTGAGGCATTCGTCGCGCAGACGACCGTTGAAGCTCTCGACGTAGCCGTTCTGTTGCGGCTTACCCGGCGCGATGTAGTGCCACTCGACCGGGCGCTCCTGCGTCCATCTCAGGATCGCTAGGCTGGTCAGCTCGGTGCCGTTGTCGCTCACGATCATCAGCAGCGGCACGGCCCTGACGGCGATGATGGCGTCGAGCTCACGAGCGACACGCGCGCCTGACAGCGAGGTGTCGGCCACCAGCGCCAGGCATTCCCGCGTGAAGTCGTCGACCACCGCCAGGATACGGATGCGCCGGCCGCTGATCAGCGTGTCGCTGACGAAGTCGAGGCTCCACCGCTGGTTCGGACCTTGCGGCAGCACCATGGGCGCTCGGGTGCCCATCGCTCGCTTGCGGCCACGCCGGCGTCTGACCCGCAGGTTCTCCTCGCGGTACGGCCACAGCAGCTTCTTGTGGTTCATGACCAGCCCCTCGCGGGCCAGCATGATCCCCAGCCGACGGTAGCCGAAGCGGCGACGCTCCGCCGCGATCTCGCGCAACCGCGACCGCAGGTCGCCATCATCACTACGCCGGGGCGCGTAGCGCACCGACGTTCGATCGACACCGAAGATGGTACAGGCCCGACGCTCGCTGATGCCGAACAGCTGCCGAGCATGCTCAACAGCCTTCCGCTGAGCGGCGGGCTTCACCAGTTTTTTCCCGCCACCTCCTTCAGCACGGCGTTGTCCAGCATGGCATCAGCCAGCAGTCGTTTGAGCCGGCCGTTCTCCTCCTCGAGCACCTTCAGCTTGCGTGCCTGCGACACATCCATGCCGCCATACTTCGCCTTCCACGCATACAGCGTCGCGCTGCTGATGCCGTGCTTGCGGCAAACGTCGGCGGTCTTCATCCCGGCCTCCTGCTCGCGCAGCACCGCGATGATCTGCTCCTCGCTGAACCTAGTCTTCTTCACGTCCGTCTCCTCACGAAGGCCGACTCTAGCTCAAACTGGCGGAGTTTCAGGGGAGCACGTCAATCATCCCCGGGCCGGCCTGATCGGCCCTCCCGCTCCCTTGCCGCATCCCGCCCGGCCGGGCATGGTCAACGCGCCCGCAGTTGACGTCGAGCCAGCCGACGATTCTCCAACTGCCGTCGAATTTGCGCGATGGCCCAGCCCGGTTCCATCGCCACCAGAAGTAACGTATTGCGCCAGTCCCGGCGGCGTTCGCGATTGGCGCTCAGGCGCTGGATCTGGACATGGGCCACTGCCGCCTCCCACCGCGTCAGGCCGGCGTTACACCATGTTGCGATCGACTGCTCGACCAGTATCCGCGAGGCGCGCACCTTGTCGATGGCGATGGTGGAGATCAGTTGCCCCGGTGAACGCCTGTACCAATAATACACGCCCGTCTCGCGCCAGAAGACCCTCCCCTGCCGCAACAGGTCGAGATAGAAGAGAATATCCTGGAAATAGATCGCGTCCTGGAAGCGGACGGCCTCGGTCACGGCATTGCGGCGATAACTGAACCCACTGGGCCCACCGATCGGATTCCATGCCATCGTCGTGCGGGGAATGATCCCGCTTGGCAGCGCGGGAATGGTCAGCCTTGGCCGTTCGATTGCCTCGCCGAAGCTCAGACCCGCAACCGAAACGCAATCGATCGCTGGATGAGCCGCATAGACCGCAACGACACGCCGGATATAGTCGACGGGCCATATGTCATCGGCGTCGAGGAAGAAGATGATCGAACCGGTCGCCTGATCCAGCCCGCTGTTCCGCGCGCCGCCGGGGCCCTTCCCCCGCCGATTGTGGAAGAAGCGGGTCACCAGCCGCCCCGTGATCTCGTCGGGGGGAAGCACGACATGGCGGTCGTCGACGGCAATCAGATGCTCGATCTCGCAATCGCTATCCTGCCGCGCGACCGATTGCCGGGCTTCGGTCAGGAAATCGTCCAGCGCGAGGGTCGGCGTCACGACGCTAATTTTCATGGCGGCACCTCCAGTAAAGCAAGGGGGGAAGGAGACCCGCTCGCAGGCAGATGATCGAATAGGTCAGCGCCACGCAGCCCTCGATAGCGGTCAGCGTGATCGCCGTGCCGATCAGGCCATAGTGTTGCGACATCACGAAATAGCCAGGAATGCCGATGCCGCCGCACACCAGCGTGACCGTTCGAACGATGTCATCGCGCTTGGCGGCCAGGACGGCATTGTTGACGAGGAAGGTCGATATTCCCAGCAACATGGGCAAGGGCGCCATGATGCGGATGCAGTCGAGAATACCGGCATAATGATCGAGCTGGATCAACCGCAACAGCGACGTACCGCCGATAGCGATCCCCAGGCTCATCGCCAGCGAGGACAGCAATGCGCCGCCGTTCAGCCGCAAAAGGCTGTTCGCCAGCCCCTTCTCTCCCGCGACATGGCGAATGCTTAACGGATAGGCCGACATGAACAATGGTGCCGACGCCTGCTGCAGCGCCGTCACCAGCCGCTGGCAAAGACCGAACGCGCCGACCATTTCGGGGGACTGGACGATCCCCAGGACCAGCACGCCGGCGCTGGTGTAGGAGAACACGCCCAGCTTCATCACGAAAACGTCGCGCCCGTCCCGCAGCAACGCGGTGGCGAGGCGAAGCGGCAATACACGCTCGAGATAGCCCTTGCGCCACAACAGCGTCAGCCCGGCGACATGGATTGCGAACATGGCGATGCATTGCGACAGGAACAGGCCGTCCAGACTATGGAAATGCCCCGCCGTCACCGCGGCGGTGAGGCCGATCAGCCGCACCGGCGCGGTGTAGAGCAGAAACTCCTTCTGCAACGACAGTGCGATGAATATCCAGGTCGGGATGATGCCGTTCATGATCATGAACACCAGCACGCACATCGCCGGGCCAATGCCGATCGCCGGCACGGAAATGCTCATCGCCCCTCCGGCGACCAGCAGCGTGATCAGCAGCAGCACCGTCTGGATCAGCAGGATGGCGGCGATCAGTGCCGCGATGCGCGGGGCATTGCCCAGCGCCAGCGATATTTCGCGCGCGCCCGAATAGCGAAAGCCATATTCCAGCCCGACCAGGATCAGCGATCCCAGCCCGAGATAGAAGACGACTTCCGAGCCGATCGCCTGACTGGCCATCGCAGCGGCCAGCCAGGTGATGAACGCCGGATATCCGATCTGGAACGCGTGCAGGATGAAGGTTGCGGCCAGCCTCATCGCGCATCCGCCGTGGCGGAGGGCAGCGGACGCTCCACCGGTTCGCGCAGACTGGCCCGCACCAGCAGCGGCCAAAGCAGCAACAGCACGCTCGGCAGGAACAGGGTGACGCACAGGTCGTGCAGGGACGCAGCCATATCGCTTTCCGTGGCTCCGGCCGGGCGAGACATGTCAAGCGCCTCGTTGATCAGTTCGAAGATCAGGACACCGAACCACGGCCAGCGCAGTGACGGGCGCCGCACCAGCAGATGGAACAGCACGAGCAGCAGCACGCCGACAAAGGCGTGAAGGGCATCCGGCGCAATCTTGACGGCGCGCTCGATCCACAGCTTGAGCGACGTCCATGCGAAAGCAGCGTTGATGGTCATAGCCCCTCGCGCACCCGCTCGCGTAGCAGTTGCAGTGTCTCGATCCGTTCTCCCACGGCAGACGGCGTGGTGCGGAGCCGCATGATGCCGAACCGCCAATCGTCATGGCCGACCGGCAGGATGTCCAGCACCTGCGCCCGCTCGAGCGCCATATAGCGGCGGGACCAATGATCCGGCGGCGCGAGTACGGCCGCCCCCTCCACAATATCCAGCCAGACCACGGTCATGTCTTTGCGCAGACGAAGGAGTTGGGCGTTCTCCACCGTGATCTGCCACTCGGCCGGAATCAGGAACCGTGATCGGGCCGGGGCCGGGCCGGGCGACCAGCCATCCGCAATCAGCAGCGCCCCGTCCGGCAATGGCGTAACCAGCCGACGGACCTTGCCCGCCCCGGTCCGCAATACGCCGCCGATCGTGTGCTCGGGCAGTCCCGCCAGCTCGCGCGGGTCGAGCGGCCGCGCGGCGGCGAGGCGACCGACCTTGAAACAGCCCAGATAGTCGACGGGTTCGGCTCCGTCGAAACAGGGACCATTATGGCTGGCGGCCGACCGCTCATGGGCACGCCGCGGACCGGTCGAATATTGCGACGTACCTGGATCGACGAACAGGCGCTCCCCAGCGACATCCAGTTCGAGTGCGAGGAAATCGGCATGACCATGCCCCGGATTCCACGCAGGCCCGATCGCCCCGGCGTCCATCCACACATCGATCATACCATGGGCAAGGTGCGCATAGCCCGCATCGGGTAACGACGAACTGCCGCCCGTTCGGGAAACGTCGCCCAGCACGCTGGCCACCGGCGGCACCTCGCCCATCCACGCGTCGTTGAACAACACGATCTCGCCGTCCCGATGCGAAAGCAACGCCCACGCGCGAGCCGCCGCGTCGCCACGAATCCGCGCTAAAGCCCTTGTTTCCGCTTGCAGGAAAGTCGTGGCCGCAAAAATGCGCAACGCCATCACGCTCAGCCCCTGATACATCGCCGATCGTTCGATCTGCATGCCATCGGGCAAAATGGTCTGGGCAATGATCGCCGCGACCTCACGATCCAGACGCCGGTTTGCCGCCCCGCCATAGCCGCCGCATGCCATGCCATAGAGACACAGCGCCGCCAGGTTACGCTCGGTATGGTTGTTGCGCAGGTCATGTTCGACATTGGCCCGGACGAATGCCGCGTCGCGGCGCAGCAGCCCGGCGACCCGGCCATGGAGCTGCGGATCGCTCTTGCCCCGCGCTTGTGCCAAGGCGACGCCGCTCAATAGGGCTAGAATGCGGTGCGATGCGCCATAGGGCGACCAGATCGTCTGGAACGGCGCAGGAAGATCGAACCCCGTCGCCCGTTCGAACATGTCAAGCAGGGCAAGCGCGGTCTGCGCATCGTCGGCATCGCCCTCCGCCAGCAGAGAATGCATCACTTCGAGCTGGCACAGCTTCATGCGCCAGAGGTGATGATCCTTCTCCTCGGGCAGGCAGTGCCGCCAGTCGATGTCGGCCATACCACCGAAATCGACCTGCCGCCCCATCAGACGGAAGACGCCGCGCGCCGCTTCGGCGCGGGCCGCTGCATCGACCCGATAGTAGCGACCGATCAAGTCGGCGAGGCCTGCATCCAGCACGCATGGTTGTGGCAATTCCGGCGTGGCATCGGTCCATCGCGCAAGCCGGCGGGCATAATGGCGGGGCGCCAGGGGCACGACATGATCGCGCAACTTTCGGCGCAGTTGGTGCGCCAGCACGGGCAAGGGAATACGACGCAGCGCATGCGCCATCGGTTGAGAGATCATCGGAAACCGGCCTTGTCGATCAATGGAAGGAAGCGCGCCCGAAACCGAGGGATGGACTGGCCCATCATGGGCAGTGACGGCGCAGGCTTGGTAAGGAAGCCGGCCAGCATCGCGGCCAGCAACTGGATCGCGAGAATCCGCGTCGGATAATCAACCAGCGAATGGAGCAGCAGCACCAGCAATCCGGCTGCCGACGCCCAGGCCAGCCGCCTGGCATCCCGGCCAAGCCGGGAAATGGCGATGCAGCGCCTGACCGCCCAGACAACGGCAAGCAGCAGCAGCAGCATGGCTGGCAAACCGCCTTCGAGCATCAGTTCGAGATATTCATTATGCGCGTGATTGACGTAATGCAGCCCCACATGATCAAGCGGTTCGACCGACCGAAAGATGGTCTCGAATGTGCCGAAGCCGGACCCGACCGGCCAAGAGCGCGTGATCGCCGTCCAGCTATCGCCCCAGAAGCGGAAACGCTCGAGATTGCCGCTGTGCAACCGCTCGACCACCCGCGCGATGACCGTATTATGCCGTGCCAGCGATACCGCGCCGATCACCGCCACGCCCGACAGCGGCACCATCCACCGCCAGCGGACGAGCCACTGGCGCAGCAGCACCGGCAACAGCGCGATCGGCAGCAGCACCAACCCGGCGCGCGACGTGGTGGCGATCACTCCCGCCCCAAGCGCCACCGCCAGCGATAGCGGCAGAAACGCACCCATCGAACGCGATCGCGGCAAAGCGCCGGTCAGGGCGGTCGCGACCAGCAGGAACGCCGCCTGATGATTGCGATTGGCGAACAGGCCGGTGGCATAGCCGACATGGCCTTCGGGATAGATGGTCCCCCATGCTCCGGCCGCCACAAGCTGCACCACGGCCAGCATCAGACTGGCCAGCGCGCAACCGATCGCGATGCAGGCAAGCAGCGTCCGCTGCCGCAGGTCCATATGGATGACCAGCGTCAGCATCGCGGCGGCGGGCAGCAATGCGGCCAACGAGCGTCGCGTCGCCGCGGGATCGAGGCTGATCGGATAGGCTCGATCACTCAATCCCACGCGATCGGCGATGACGGCGGCCAGCGACCGCCCCGGCAGAGCGCGCCAACAACCGGGATTCAAAGGCACGAGTTGCACGACGATCAGCACCGCGACGAGCATCAGCAGCACCAGAGGCACGGCGGCCCCCGGCGAACGCGATGGCAATGGCCGCAGCACGAGCGATGCCAGTATCGTCAGTGCCACCGCCTCGATGGTCAGTTCCGCGACAGGGTGGCCGCTGCCCCCACCACCGAACAGCAGCGCGAAGACCAGGAGCACCGCCGCGCGCAGGACGAGTTGACTGCTACCGGTCGAACGGTCGTGGGACGTCAACGCCCAGCCCCCCCGACCGGCGTGATCGTGATACGGTCGAAGCGCGCCTCGCTGTATGACGGACCATCGGCACGCCGCGCTTCCAGCGCCACGATCTGCGTCGTGCAGCCGTCCGCCGGCACCGCGAAATCCTCGCGCCAGCCAAACGTCTCCGGTGCCCCCGCCATCGCCACCATGGTGCCGCCGGGCAGGCACCGCAGCGTCCAGCGGAGCACGCCAAGTCCCATCACCTGATGGGATGGGGTGACAGTGATCAAGCGATAGCGCCCCGGCCCAAGCACCAGTTGCTGAAACAGCAGCGCGCCGAAAGCCGATCGGTCGACACCGACAACGAGCGAACGGCCCCCTGCCCCCGAGACCAGGCGCATGTCCGCGCCCGGCTGGCGCCGCGTGGTCCATTCGAACGGCACGATCCGGTCCGCCGTCCTGTCCAGACGAAGCCGTTCGAAATCCGGATCGAGCACCGCCCCCTGCTCCGCCCCGGTCAACCGCAGCCAGAAGTTGCGCGCACGCGCCGCCTCCCCCGTCGCGGCCAGGGCCTGGACATAGGGTACCAGTTCGCCTGTCCGATCGAGCTGTCCCTGCCGTGCCAACACCTCGAGCAGGGCCTCGTGCGCATCGCGCAAAGCGGGCGGGATCGCGTCGATCCGCTGGAAGAAGGCGGTGCGCCATGTCGGCCGGGCCTTCAGACGCAGCAGCAGGGCGGTTCGCCCGGTCCCGTCCACCGCGGCCGCGTGCAGCGCCGGAAGCAAGGCAGGTTCGAGCGCGGGCCTGCGCCGCAGCAGCGCATCGACGTGGCGCATCGCCGCTCCATCGTCGCCGCGTCGGATCGCGGCGTCGATCAACAGTCGCTGCGTCTCCCTGTCTCGCCAGCCCAGTCTGCCGCTCAATTCGGCCAGCGCGTCGGCCGAGTCCCCGTGCCCGGTCGCGCGTTCGGCGAGCGCAAGGTCCCGCAGCGCCGCCTGGTCATAGAGCGAGACCGCCAGCCGCTGCCGTGGGTCCGTGCGATCGGACAGCAAGCGCAAGGTCTGAACGAGGATCAGCACCGCCCCCGCCATCACCGTCAGCAAGATCGCAACGGGCAACGGATCGGCGCGAAAGGCGCGCAGCGATCGCATCATCGACGCCACCATCGCTTGCGAGGGGCGTCGTCATGGCTGTAATTATAATAGGCATAGCCATAGCCATAGCCGAACGCCTGCACCTCGACCCGGTTTAGGATGATGCCGCGCAGGGCCGCGCGGCTCAGGCGCAGGCGGCGGAGAGCAGCGCGGATGGTGCGGCGGTTGACCTTGCTGCTATCCACTACGAATAGCGTGGCATCGACATGGGCGGCGATGCTGGGCGCATCGGCCAGCCCCAGCACGGGGGGACCATCGAACAGCACGAGGTCGTATTGTTCCTCAAACTGTCCAACCAGCCAGGGCAGCGTGCCCATCGCCAGCAACTCGGCCGGGTTGGCCGCTGATCCGCCGGTCGCGATGAATGCGAGGTTGAGTATCGGCGTGGAGTGCACGACATCGGCGATCTCCGCCTCGCGCCGGAGCAGGTCGACCAGTCCGTTCCGGTTTTCCAGCCCGAAGAGCTTGTGCATCGAAGGGCGGCGCATATCGGCATCGATCAGCAGCACCCGGCGACCGGTCTGCGCGAAATCCCGTGCCAGGGCATAGGCGATGCTGGTTTTGCCCTCGCCCTTGCCGCAACTGGTGACGAAGGTCGTCCGTGGGGGCCCGGCACTGTCCGACAATTCGACGGTGGAGCGGATCGCGTGGATCGCTTCGCTCAAGGGCGAATGGGGCCTTTCCAGTTCCTCACGGAACACCAGCCCGGCCTCCAGTCGCGGTACCATGCCCAGACCGGTGATGCCGAGCTTGCGTTCTGTCTGTTCGACGGAACCCACGGCATCATCCAGATTCTCACGCAGATAGACAAAGCCGAGCGCGACGATCAGCGATCCCAGCAGCGCCAACCCGAGATTGACGCCCAGTTGCGGCGCGACCGGTCGGCCGGGCGTCGATGCAGCGTCGACGATCGCGATGTTGTTGGACGATACGCCCGCCGCCGTGCTCACCTGTCGGAACCGCTGGAGCAGGTCGTCATAGAGTTCGCGGTTGGTGCGAACCTCGCGCCGCAGGATCGTGTAGCGGATCGAGCGATCCTGTTCGGTCAGCGTCGCACCCTTCAGCCGATCCACCTCCGCCTGCATCTGCCGTTCCTGCAGTTCGGCGGTCAGGAAGCGGTTGCGGATCGAGTCGCGGATATTCGCCGCGAGCCCTGCCAATCGCTGGTCGAGCGCGGCGATCTGTCCGCGCAGGCGGATCAGGTCGGGATGATCGCTCTGCCGGCGCTGACTCTGCTCGGCATAGCTCGCATCCAGTTCGGCGCGCCGTTCCATCATGGTCTGCACGACAGGATTGGACAGCACGTCGGGCAGGTTCATCACCGGAGCCGCCTGGGCATTGCGCCAGAACTGTTCGGCATCGATCCGCCTTGCCCGTGCCTGCGACAAGGCGTCGTTGGCCTCGACCAGGCTCGCCCCGATGAGCGACGGGGTGCTGTTCGTCTGCTGGTTCGCCGATTTGATCGCGTCGGTATCGATGATGCCGGTCGAACGAGCATAGGCCACCATGCTCCGTTCGGATTCCTCCAGACGCTCCTTCGCCTGCTGAAGCTGCTCACGCAGGAATTGCCGGGCATAGCCTGACGTGTCGAACCGGCGGGACAGGTTGCTGGCGATCATCGCATCGGCAAAGGCGTTGGCGATCTTTGCGGCCAGTGCGGGATCGGGGCTGTCGAACGTCACCCTGGCGATGCGAGACCCATCTGGCAGCGTCACGTTCAAATGCTCGCGCAAGGTCGCCAGAACCCGTTCGCGCAGCGCAACTTCGGCATCCGCCTGCCCCGGCGCGCTGCCTTTCCACTTGACGCGCATGGCGTCTAGAAACGCCCTGTCCTTGAACAGGCCCAGCGTCTCGGCAACGCGGATCGCCAGCGTGCGGCTGCGCAGGATTTCGGTCTGGGTCTGAAGGAAGCGGTCCGCGTCCTGCACCGCCTGCACCGGCTCGACATCGGGCGCGTCGAGCACGCGCGACGCCTGCTGGTCGATCTGCAGGCTGGCTTCGGCACGATAGGTCGGCGTGGTGAGCAACGTCACGCTCAACCCCAGCAAAAGTCCTGCGCAGCAGATCGCCACGACGAACCAGCGGTTGCGCATCAGGGCCAGCCGCACGCCCTCCAGATCGATCTGCGTGCCGGAGAAGAGCCAGGACTCTTCCATGGCCGGATCGCTGCGGGCCGCAGTGGCCGGGGTAGCCTTTGAAAATGTGGGCATCAGTAACAGATCCGATCAGGGTCCGATCGGCACAGGCGCGTGGCCGTGCCGCGCTTATCGAAAGGGTCGAAAGACTGCGACCAGCGGCGCGGTGCTCAACACATCGCGCCATGCGGCCTTGAGTGCGGAAAACCCGACCACCACCGTGTCGCCGGGCTGCATTTCCGGATCAGGCATTTCGCCCCGGCGGATCTTGCCGACATCGAACACCGCGCCCATCGGCTGGCCGTCGATCGTCCGCAATATGACGACCTCTCCCAATGCCGATACGCGCGTCGTTCCCTCCGCCATGGCGATCGCGCCCAGCAGGCTGGTCTTGCCCTGCAACGGGTAGATGCCCGGCTTGTTGACGGCGCCCTCGACAACCAGCTTCAGCGACGCGGCGGTCGTCAGGTTGACCGCCACATCGGGATTGATGAGCATGTGCTGTCCCAGCCGGCCGGCGATCGCGCGAGCAAGTCCGTCGGTCGTCAGGCCACTTGCCTTTACCTGCCCGATCAGCGGCAACGAGATGTTGCCGCCACTGGTGATCTGCACCTCCTTCAGGCTCAGATCGGGTTCGTTAAGCACCGTCAGGCTGATGACATCGGCAGCGCCGAGCACATATTCCCGGTCGGCCTCCGGCGCGACCACCGGGATCACCCGATAGGCCGCACCGTCGCGTGGCATGTCGGGGCGGGCGCAGCCGCTCAACAGTGCCAACATCGCGCCGCATCCCAGCGGAAGCGCCGACGCGACAGCGCGAGCAAGGGCGATGATGCCGGGCGATTGCCTCCGCCCGGCATCAAACGGGGTGACTACCATAACGTTTCCTAAGAGGGCCCAGTCGCTGCGTCGTGACCGAATAGGCCAATGTCGAAACGGCTGCAGTGAGGACGAGGGACAGGAGCGCCCGTGGAAAGGGCGCGGGAAGGAAATGCCCCACGACGAAATAGATCGGGAAATGCCAGAGATAGAGTTCGTAGCTGATCCGGCCGAGGTAGCGGACGGTCGGCCATTCGGCGATCCGACGCGCCCATAGCGTTCGCTCAGGAAAGATCAGCCCGCAGAAAGCCACGCCGATCGCAATACTCTGCGGCGTATATTTGAACGCGACCTCATACCAATCGGCCCAGTGGACCAGCGACGCGATCATGGCGGCCGACCCGCCCCACAGCAGCCAATAGGCACGTCGTTCGAAGCACGAGACGCGCAGCACACCGGCGTCGAGGAGCAGCGTCAAAAACACGCCCCAGCCGATCGCGTCGATCCGGGTCAGGGTGAAGTTGTAGTTGATGTTGTCGGCCTGCTGCGGTGCCATCCATGAGACGGCCATGCGCAACGCCAGCGCTCCACTCAGTATTGCAGCCAGCAGGATGATCCGGCTTGTCCCCCTTCGCACGAACAGCAACACCGGCGGCAGGAGCAGGTAGAAATGCTCCTCGACCGCCAGGCTCCACAGCGGCTCCAGCGCGTCATAACCGGCATCCCATCCCAATAGTCGCGCACCGATCTTCTGGACATTGCCGAGATAGGCGAAGGACAGGAGCAGTTGTGACCAGGAAAAACCGGCAGGATCGATCCACACGAGCAGCGGAACGGCGACCACGCCCATCAAAAGCAGCGGCGGCAACAGCCGGATGAGCCGTCGGATATAGAACCGGCCGAGCGCGATCCGACCATGGGTCTTTTCCTCGGCCAACAGCAGGCGCGAGATCAGGAAACCGCTGATGAAGAAGAAGATCGAGACGCCAAATCCGCCCGGAACATTCGGCAGCAGGCGGTAATGTGCGACGACGACGATCGCGACGGCGAGCAACCGGAGCCCATCCAGACCGGCGACATAACCGAAGCGCGCCGTCGCGCTGGTGGATACACCGTTCATGCCACACCGCCTTGCCGGGCCGGAGCGATCCAGAAACCGGGGTTCAGCGCCAGCCCGATCAGCAGCCAGAAGGGCGGATAGGCCGCCGGAAAGCTCTGCACCCACGTCATGAACATCATCGCGAGGCAGAGTGGCCGAAACGATATGCCCGACAGGGCGACCGTGCGGAACAGGAGCACCGCGAATGCCAGGCCGACCAGGCCGTACTCCAGGAACAGCACCGGAAAATAGGCCAGCGGCGATCCGTTGAAGCTCAGCGGAACGCTGGTCGCGTAATAACCGGTCAGCCCGAAGAAGGTGTCGAGGTCGTGCCGCGCATAGATCGCCCCCCCCAGCTTGAGGAATGCGCCCGCCCCATAGCCGAGCCCATGCGAGTCCATCATGCCGAGGATGCCGACGGCATTCTGAACGATGCGATAGGACAATGTCGTGTCCAACAAGCCCATTGGGGAGCGCAGCGTCAACAAGATCAGGTCAACGCCACGAATGCCCGTTTCGGGAATGGTACCGATCAGGAACAATGCGGCCAGGACCGTAAGCCCAACGACTAGATAGCGCGGCCACAGGCTCCCCCGCCCCGCCGTGCGCTGGGTGAGATACCATAGCCCGCCCAGCACCATCACCGCAAAGAAGCCCGAGCCGGATTGGGACAGCAGCACGTTCAACAGCGCAAGGCCCACAGGCCAGACCGGCACTACCGCTCCCTCGCGCGACAGCGCCTTGCGCGTTACCAACGTCAGCAACAGCATGAACGCCATGGTAAAGCCGAAATCGGTGGCTTCCGGTGCCAGGCTGGTGGCGCCGCGTCCTCCGAGGATGCCGCTAGCGGTCGGAACCAGCGGGCGCGTGACGGCCAGATAAGCCCCCTTGCTGACAAATCCCAGCAGCGCGAACATGGTCCACAACGGCAAGGTTAACGCCAGCACCCGCCACAACAAGGACGGCGACACATAGGTGGCGGCGACCAGGATCGCCCAGCAGATGACGAAACTGGCCGAGCGGCGGAGATAATAGTCGAGGCCGACCGAGCCGGGTTCGGAAACATAGAGCATGAACCACAAGGCGAAGCACAGCACGAGCAGGTGGAATCCGGTGACGCGCAACGTCGCGGTCAAAAGCCGGTGCACGAGGAACGCCCAGCACAGCAGCGCTGCCCAGGGCTGCACCTGCGATGGCGCGGCGATGGGCCCAAAGACGAGATAGGGCAGGCAGCACAGCACCAGCGCCGCCGCGAGCGTCATCCGCGCCAGCATATCGGGCGCCGCCACCGACATGACCGCACGTCCGTCCCAGGCCGCCCCCATGGCTTGCGACATCAACCCGCGATCCCCGCACCGGACAGGGTCGGCGCTACCGCCGTCACTTCCTGGCGCAGGCTGTCGTAAAATGCCTCTTCGAGCTTGAGGAAATGGGCTTCCCACGTCCAGTGCCTCGCGACGAAGGCGCGCGCGGCGGCCCCCAGCGCCATCGCCTGGTCCGGATCGGACAGCAGCGCGATTACGGCTGCGGCAAAGCCATCGGCATCGTCGGCGATGCGCAGCGTATCGTCCGGCGCCATGATGCCCTCGTTCGCGATCGAGGTGGCCACCGTCGCCTTGGCACAGGCCATATATTCGATCAGCTTGTTCTGCATGCCGCCGGCTGCACGCATCGGATTGATGCAGACCGTTGCCGAACGGATGAAATGCCCCACGTCCTGCACCGTACCGGTGACGGTGATCCCATTGCGACCGTCGAGATCGCGAATGGCCGCGGTCGGATCGCGCCCCTGGATGATCAGCGTGGCGCCAGGAACAGCAGTGCGCACGATCGGCCAGCACTGATCGACGAACCACAGCACCGCCTGAACATTGGGCTGATAGAGCATGGACCCGGAGAAGACGATCCGACCGGCAACCACCTCCGCGGCCATCGCCGGGCGATACCGGGTCAGGTCGGTGCCGTGTGCGCCATAAACCCAATTGTCGATCGGGCGCTGCTTCTGCGCTATACAAACAGCCTCGACCGTGGCGACGTCGGCGGGGCCGATCAGCACCGCTCGATTGAAGCGCTGCCAAATGCGCGCCTCATAGCGTTCGCACAGCGCCGTTTCGATGCGATACAGGAGTCGCTTGATGGCATGACGCTCATTCTCGAATATGCGTCGGGAATTGAGCGACTGCGACAATTGCATCGCCAAGAACGAGACGGGCGCACGCGCATCCTCCGGGCGACCGACACGGGTCAGCGCATGGGGCACCGCATGCGCACTCCGGATATAATAGCAGTAGACGACGTCATACTCGCCCGCCTGCACCCTCGCCTTCACTTCCCGCGTCAGTGAGCGGTTGCGAAACATGGCGACCTGCACCGGCTCGCGGCGGAACAGCCCCTCGATCAGCCCGCGCGCCATCTGACCGATCCCGTGCGAATGAATGCGGACATGGCGGCACGCGCGGTTCAGCCAGTCCCGCTGGACCCGCGAGACCTCGCCATGCTTCGCCAGCGTGTAGAAATCGACCTGATGCCCCCTTGCAGCAAGGAAACTGAGGAGATGCGCGACGGTCAGTTGATCGCCGCGCATCATGGGAAAGGGCAACCGGCTATAGACGACCGCCACGCGCAACGGCCGGTCGCTCGGCAGACAGTCCATGACCTTTGGAAGTGCGTCGACCATCACGGCAGCCGGTTGGTGCTAACATGCTTGCGCGCATTGACCTTCAGGTCGGCGATCAGCCCGACCGTATCGATGGCGAGATCCCAATCCTCTGTTTCCGCGACGTCGCGGGGAACGAACAGGCTGTTGAGCGCAGGGATCTGGCTATAGGCATAGCCCAGATTCTGCCCGATCAGCTTCGCGGGGACCACCACGGGGTCATAGACCGAAAGCTGGTAGCCAGCCTCCAGCAGCTTGCGTGCAAGGTCGACATTGGCGCTCTCGCGCAGATCGTCGCTTTCCGCTTTGAACGACAGCCCGGCGAGCAGAACCTTGCCGCCTGGACGGACATGTTCCTGCACATATTCGAACAGGAAATATTTGTGGCTTTCGTTCGACCGGATGATGGAATCGATCATCGCGGTATGCGATCCGACATCCGCCGCGATATATTGCAGTGCGCGCACATCCTTGGGGAGGCAGGAACCGCCGAACGCGCCGCCGGGTCGGGTATAATAGGGCGAGATGTTCAGCTTGGTGTCCGACACGAAGATTTCGTGGACCTTGCGCGCGCTGATGCCGAGCTTGACGGCGGTGCGACCGACCTCGTTGGCGAAGGTCACCTTGACCGCGTGCCAGGTATTATCAACGAACTTGGTGAATTCGGCTTCCCGGAACCGCGTCACGAACAGGGGCGCGTCGATCCCCTGGTACAACGCCGTCATATTGGCCGAGGGCTTCCCGTCGACGGTACCGATGACGATCTTGGGCGGGTGGAAATAATCCTCGATCGCGGTCGCTTCGCGCAGGAATTCGGGATTGTAGACCAGCTCGACGGCGTCGTTCAGCCGGTCGCCCAGTTCGGCCTCGAAGATGGGGCTGATCAGCGTATCGAGCGTTCCGGGGCGGATCGTCGAGCGATACACGACGGTCAGCGGACTCGGGCGGTTCGACGTGACGGCGCTGGCGATCTGGCGGCTGACCTCGCTGATATAGGTCATATTGTGCGATCCGTCGGGGCCGCTCGGCGTACCGACGCAGACGATGGCCATGTCGCATTCGTTGATGACGCCGGCCGCGCTTTGGGAATAGCTGAGAAGGCCGTCTTCCCGCCCCTTGCGGAGCAGTTCATGCAGTCCTGGTTCGGTGATCGGGCATCCGCCCGCATTGAGTTCGGCAACCTTGGCCTCGTTGACCTCGATACCGCTCACCTTGTGGCCATCCCTGGCGAGACAAGCCGTCGCCGTGAGGCCGACATAGCCCAGACCGAAAACAGCAATGTGCATTACAAGAAACCCCTGCTCGTGATTTGCGCGCGAAAGCTTGCCCGGTGCGCCGGGCGGGCGTTGAAGGAGGCGGTCAGAAGACCGATCGGCCGGCTAGAGCCATGACGGTGCGGAAGACGATCTTGATGTCTTTCCCCAGCGACCAGTCGCGAAGATATTCGAGGTCTGCGTCGAGCCGGTTCTGGAGATCCGCGTCGACGAAGGTGGTGCCTCGGAAGCCGCGGACTTGCGCCAGTCCGGTCATGCCGGGTTTGACGGCATGGCGGTGCCAATAAGCGGTGTCGACTTCCCAATAGAGCTTGTCGCCAGCCTTCGCGCCCAGCGCATGAGGCCGGGGTCCGACGATACTCATGTCCCCGCGCAGCACGTCGATCAGCTGCGGCAGTTCGTCGATGCTGGTGGATCGGATGATCCGGCCAATCCGCGTCACGCGATCGTCGCTGCGCCCCTGGGTCAGCCGGCTGCCGGAAAGATCCTGCGTATCGACACGCATGCTGCGAAACTTGTGCATCCGAAACTGTCGGTTACCCCGACCGATGCGCGGCTGACGGAACAACGCCGGGCCGGGACTGTCGAGCCGGATCGCCAGCGCTGTGAACAGCAGGAACGGGGTCAGCAGAAGCAGGCCGGTCCCAGCCACCACGATGTCGAACAGCCGCTTGGTGATGCGGTCGCTGAACGACAGCGGTTCGCCCGCCACCTTCAGCGTCGCCTGTCCATGGAAGCTGCCCGCGCCGATGGGAGCCAGCGACGCGACTTCCTCGACCAGCAGTTCCACCGGGACATTGGCGCCGCGCAATGCAGCCGCCCAGGCGGCGCGACGATCCTGCGGGCAGGAAACGACCAGCCGGTCGGCCCTGCCCGCCAGCGCGCCGAGCCGCTCCAGAACGTCGGGATCATGAACATCGGCGCGCAGACCGTGCCGGACGGCGTCGATCACCAAACCGTCCATCGGGGTGAACGGGCTTGCATCGCCATCGACGAGCAGGATCGTGCGGTGCCGCCCCGATCGTTCACTCCACCAGGCAGACCCTAACATCAGCGCCAGCGCGGTACGCGCCACGCCCAAAGTGCAGGCTAGGCCGGTCAGGGAGGGGAGCAAAGCCGAGGACACGTGGTCGATCGACCGCCCCTCCAGCATTGCGAAGGTCCCCACGGCGCAGAAGGTGATGAGCAGCGCAAGCCACGCCCGCTGCGTGCTACGTACTGCGTCGGCGGCGATCGCGGGCGAATAAGCGGCTCCATAGACCGCGACGGCGAAGTAGATGGCGCCCAGTATCCACAGTAGATGCGGATGGACCGCCCCGCCAATCGTTGCGGACAGGCTGAAAACCGCAAGGAAGGCGATGGCATCCGCCAAGCACAACTTTCCACCCAGAAACACGAAGCGAATGGGCTTGGCGGATAACATGGCGCCGCCCCATCCCGGCGCGTCGACAATCGCCGGTTCCTCTATATAGCCCATTGAACGTTGAGCCGAATTTAGCACGTGCGTTCCCCTCCCCAGAACCGGCGCTACGGATCTGGGCCTACTTCAATGGAAGTGGTCTATGTTCGCCGTTAGGCGCGGATCACGATGCCGGGCTGACCGGCCGATCATCATCTCCGGCAGCAACCGCGATGATCGCGCCTGTCGCTGCCACACCCCCCAGGGCGGCAAGGAACAGCGTGTTGGTCAGCAGGCCACCGCCCGCCACACCGCTTGCCCCTGCAGCACTGCCTGCCCCCGCCGTGCCAGTCGCCCCGCCCGACTGCGCACCGACCTTGGCACCAACGCGCGCCGCTTTCCTTGCCGTGGGCGGCGCGGCGGCTGCCAGCGAGATGATGGCGGACGCCGCGATCAACGATTTAGTGGCCAATACCAACATACCCATTCCTTTCGATGCGTCTTGGACAAATGGCCACCGTCACCGCAGCCATGGACGTTGTTATTCATGCCAACCAAAATACGACGGCAACCCAGAACGGGACCGACAGAGATACCGCGAAAAGCACTCCACGGAAAAATGACAAGGCATCTTGGAGATCATCACCAATCCGGAACGATTCTTCACCAAAAACTCGATCTTGTTCTATCATGAACCGATGCTTGACATCCGTCATGGCCGCCCCCTTGAATCAACTACTTGCCCATATGACGATGATACGACCTCGGTCGACCGAAGCCATCGCACCGCCCAGCGATCCGGAACCTGCGCGGCCCTCATTGCCCGACCGCAAAACACAGGCTTGCCGGACGGCATCGGCTGGTCGGCCGGTCGAGGACTGCCAGCGAATGACGCCATGTTTGTCGCCAGGGCCGACAATAGGATGGCCGCCCCCAAAAATAGCCCTGCTGCCACAGCGCACCGGCATCCCGGGCAATTCGACTCTGCTCAGGCGTTTCCACGCCTTTCGCCACCACGATGGAACCCAGCGATGCCGCCAGCGCGGAGAGCCGCGCAAAGAGCAACTGGTCGCGTGAAGACGTGCCTGCCCGCCATAGGAAGATGCGATGCACCTTCACGATATTCGGTGCGAAGGCGAGCACCTGAGGGATCGAAGCGTGACCCGCCCCGAAATCATCCATCACGATCCGGCATCCCAGTCGGCGGAGCTGGTCGACCAACGCAATCGCACGCGAAATGTCTGGCACGGCAGCGGTTTCGGTAATCTCGATCAACAGTCGCCGGGTGACATTCGGTCGAGCGCACAGCCGCGCCATCACATCCGCCCACCAGGGATCGACACATAGGCTCAGCGCGGACAGCTTGACCGCCAGGTTCACCTCGTCCGGCGCCTGCTCCAGATCGGTCAGGACTTGTCGCACCATATGGCGGTCCAACAGACGCACCATCCCGGTCCGTTCGAGCGCCAATATCCAGTCATCGGCCGCAGAAAGTGCACCATCCCGGTCGAGCAGCCGCGCCAATGTCTCGAAATAGGCGACGCGCCCGTCTTCCACGTTAGACACTACTCGCCAGCACAACTGCAAATCGCCATCCGGATCATTGATGCCGGACGGTTCGAGCGTTGCCAGAACGCGCGACGCCAGCGCCATGTCCCTACGATACCGGGCACCCCAATCGCCTTGGCCGGGGGACGCACCGACAAAGGGAAAGCACCATTCTCCGAACTCTGCTCCGTCGCTTGCCAGACGCCAGCGCCCGGACAGCCAGAGATGGACGGGACCAGCGGCGGTTTCGAACGGAACGGTCGGCAAGGTTTCGCACACATCGCCGACCCATGCCTCACAGGCCGATCCATCGGGTTCGGCGCCAAGGGTGGGCAGCGAAAGGAGGCGGATTTCTATCAAATCGGCCGCGACCCGTTCGATCGAACCATCATTTCGCACGACCTGCGCCAGCCGATCGCATACCGCCGACACCACGGCATCAGCCGTCGCGCTGCCATAAGCGGACAAAAGGTGCGGATAATTTCCGATACGGAACTGAAAATGCGCGGCGTAACGATCCGGCTGGATCGGCGAGCATAGCGTGCCACAGGTGGTTGCCGACTGCCTCCCACTTTTTGCACGCAAAGACATCGGCAACCCCCAGCTTGGCAGCGGTCGGGATCGAACCACTGAATCTGTTACCGTATATCCAAAAGTGTATCAGCCGCCCGGGAGAGACGTTATGGTAACGCAATGACTTTAACCTGTTCCTCGGAAAGCAGTCCTGCACAGGGAACGGAGACCATGCCCGCGGCGATCTACAACCACCATGGCCAACGTAAGTATCTCACTTCTCAGGAAATAGATGCGTTCGTCCATACTGCCGGATCATGCAGCACCGACATCAAGACATTCTGTTGCATGATGGCCTTTACCGGCTGCCGCATATCGGAAGCCTTGGCCATGACGAAGGACAGTATCGACTTCGAAGCGAAGCACGTCGTCATCCGTTGCCTGAAGAAACGGGGGAAACGTGTATATCGAGCCGTACCGCTTCCCGCTTCCTATCTGAAAGCCCTAAAGCGTTGGTTTAAAACGCTTGAGGGGACGAATGATCGTCTGTGGCCTTGGTCGCGCATGACCGGATATCGCCGGATCTGCGAAGTCATGAGCGATGCGATGGTCCGGGGAAGCTATGCCAGTCCCAAGGGATTGCGCCACGGCTTTGGCGTGCGGGCGATCCAGGCAAGCGTACCGCTGACGTTGGTTCAGCGGTGGCTGGGACATGCGGACATCAAGACGACAGCCATCTATACCAGCGCTGTCGGTCCGGAGGAGCGGGAAATCGCGTCCCGCATGTGGCGCGAAGAGCGAGTCGCTCCGCCTTCCCCGCCCAGCAACTGCGAAGAGAGGCCCGATGGGTGGCAGGGCCTATTATCCCGCGCACGATCAATGCCGATCGTATTCACTTCAGATACCCCCCCGCAAACGCTTGATCCGACCGTATCTGCCGATACTCCGTCCCATAGTCACAAATGCCGGCACGCTCACAGCGGCGACGCTGAGGTCAATCCTGAGTCAGGTAACCAGGAAGGGTGGCCGAAACGATTAACAGCTTGCCTCCTGATACACTTTTGGATAAAGTGTAACCGATATTATCACTGTCAATCATTTACTTAGCCTCGATCGTTCTTCGTCGGCCTGTAGAATGAACTGACCGACGCTCAGCAACGACCCTACGCGTCCCGGGTTCCATCCATCGGGAAGGAGAACAGACGATTGTGGAGGGGCAGACATGGGCTTGCTGACGTGACCCCCGTTTCTTCATCCAACTGGAAGTAGAGACCGTCTCCTTAAAGGGACGGACGGAATGAAGCGGAAGCAGTTTTCGGAAGAGCAGAT